>JBJOQV010000030.1:0-3506 GCA_046049785.1 Pseudomonadota bacterium | reverse complement strand
CGCTGCGTACCGCCGCGTTTATCGTCGCGTGTACGCGGATCTTGCAGGCGCGCGAATTGCGCGGGCTGTATCCATAGAACTAAGAACAAACTTAAGGAGTGATGTTGAGTTCATCGGTTACCCATGCAGTCTTGCTGATTGCTGCTTGTGCTTTGCCTGCTGTCACGCAAGCTGGGACGCTTGATCGAATTTCCTCCACCGGTGTGGTGAAGATCGGTCATCGCGAAACTTCCGTGCCGTTTTCATTTCTGGATGACGACAAAAAGCCGGTGGGCTACGCGATAGACTTGTGCCGTAGCATTGTCAGGTCTCTAGAAAAAGTTGTTAGAAAACCGTTGCGGATAGAGTTTGTCCCGGTTACTTCTGCCTCGCGGATCGCGGCCGTGGTCGAGGGCCGCGTTGATCTTGAGTGCGGCTCGACCACGAATAACTCTGAGCGGCGCAAGCAGGTGGCTTTTACGATCCCACATTACATTGCCGGTGCACGCTGGTTGGTTCGTACGGATTCGGGGGCTCAGGAAGTTGACCAACTAAAGCAAGCAACCGTCGCAGTCATTAAGGGCTCTACCACGGTGAAGCTTGTTCGGCAGGTATCCGAAATGCGAGCACTTGACCTGCAGCTCAAGGAAGTAAAGGACGAGAAGGAGGCGTTCGAACTTCTTGAGGCAAAAAGTGTAAAGGCTTTTTCCATTGATGACGTGCTGCTTTACAGTATGCGTGCTAATGCAAAGCGTCCGGACGACTACAAAGTCATTGGTGAGTTCTTATCAATCGAACCGCTGGCAATCATGCTCGCCAAAGGCGACCCGTCCTTCAAGAAATTTGTAGATCGCGAAGTGTCCCGAGTAATGCTCGATGGAGAAATCAACGATATCTATGAACGCTGGTTTCTTAAGCCGATCCCGCCGCGCGGCGTCGTACTGAACTTGCCGATGAACCGAGTGATGCGTGAGTTTGTTCGCATCCCTACTGATTCTGTAGGCGACTGAAGTACGGTACGCAGTAGATACGTGGAAAACCCTGTGACAATCGCCTCGGGCTTACAGTGGAAAACCCGTACACTTAGGGGTTATGTCAACCTATCTGCGCGCAGTTTGATTGAGGTAAGTAGGTAACGATGTGTTACGCGGTTGTGCGCCTATTTTTGCGGCTGGCGCGCAGCCAATTTCAAATATAGCCGCAGTTCGCTTCGGAGACTGTATGAAAAAGTTTTTACTCGCGGCCATGGCTGGCGCAATGGCCTTGTCGGCGCAGGCGCAAGATTCGGGCACGCTGAAAAAAATCAAGGAAAGCGGCAAGATCGTGATCGGCGTGCGCGACGCATCGATCCCGTTCTCGTATCTGGATGACAAGCAGCAGTACATCGGCTATTCGGTCGAACTGTGCGACAAAATCGCCAGCGCGGTGCAAAAGAAAGTCGGCCTGACCGAAATGAAGCGCGTGTACCAGCCAGTTACATCGGCCACCCGCATCCCGCTGATGGCCAACGGCACGATTGATCTGGAGTGCGGCTCCACGACCAACAATCTTGACCGTCAAAAGCAAGTCAGCTTTGCGCCCACCACGTTCGTGACGGCCAACCGTTTGCTGTCCAAGAAGGCCTCGAGCATCGGCACCTTGGCGGACATGAAAGGCAAGACCTTGGTGTCCACCGCCGGCACGACCAATCTGCGTCAAGTGACCGAGCTGAACAACACCCGCCAACTGGGCATGACCATCATGACCGGCAAAGACCACAGCGACAGCTTCTTGATGGTCGAGACCGGCCGCGCCGTTGCGTTTGCGATGGACGACATCCTACTCGCTGGCCTGGCCGCCAACTCCAAGGCACCGACCGACTATGCCATCAGCAAGGAAGCGCTGTCTGTGGAGCCGTACGGCATCATGCTGCGCCGTGAAGACCCGGAGTTCCAGAAAGTGGTTGATCAAGCGATCGGCCAAGTGTTTTCGTCTGGCCAGATCAACGCGATCTACAACAAATGGTTCATGAGCCCGATTCCGCCCAAGAATGTGAACTTGAACATCCCCATGAGCGATGCGCTCAAGATGGTGATCGCCAAGCCCACCAACAACGGTGATCCGGCTGCTTACGTTGTGAAATAACCCTGCCACCCATGCCGCCTCATGCAGGCGGCTAGTAGCAGGTGATGCCGCGCAGTTGAAATGAATACGCTGCGCGGCATTTTTTTGTGTGGAGATTGTGAAAGAAGCGGATTTTGCCTTGCAAGCCATGCGCGATGACGGCAATATCCGGGTAAGCCCTTAATTAGAATAGCTTGGCGATTTCAAGCCTGCGGGGCAGTGCTGAAGGGGAATGAATGTACAACTGGAACTGGAAAATACTCACCGATTTGTCGCCTGACGGCGTCAATACCTACATCCAAACACTGATCAATGGCTTGGGCTGGACGTTGACCGTAGCGCTCACAGCCTGGGTGATGGCGTTGATTCTTGGCGGCATCGTCGGCGTCATCCGCACGACCCCCATCAAGTGGATGGTCAATTTCGGCAACGCCTATGTTGAGCTGTTTCGCAACATTCCGCTGCTGGTGCAGATGTTTCTATGGTTCTATGTGGTGCCCGAGTTGCTACCCACGGCGCTGGGCTCGGCGATCAAGGCTTGGCCAAATTACTCAGTGTTGGCCGCAATTTTGTGCCTGGGGTTCTTCACCTCCGCACGCGTGGCAGAGCAGGTGAAAGCCGGCATCCAGGCCTTGCCGCGCGGCCAGAACATGGCCGGCACCGCCATTGGCCTGACCATGCCGCAAACCTATCGCTACGTGCTGCTACCGATGGCGGGGCGCATCGTGATTCCGCCGCTGACCAGCGAGTTTCTGAACATCATCAAAAACAGCGCAGTGGCCTTCACCATTAGCGTGGTGGAACTGATGGGCGCGGCGCGCTCGATGCAGGAGTTCAGCTTTCAGGTGTTTGAGGCATTTACAGCCGCCACGATCATCTACCTCGTCATCAACGGTTGCGTCATTTTGCTGATGCGTACCATTGAGCACTTCACCCGCGTACCAGGCTTTATCACGAGCGGCGGCGGGGGAGGGCACTGAGATGGGTGGTTTTGATTTTGAAGTCATCCTGCGCACCTGGCCCATTTTGTGGGAGGGTCTGCTGTTCACCATCCGCGTCACCATCATGGCCGCTGTGGGCGGCGTGATCTTTGGCACCTTGCTGGCAATGGCGCGCCTATCCAGTATCAAACCGCTTTCATGGGTTGCAGGCGTGTACGTGAATGGCCTGCGCTCGATCCCGCTGCTGCTGGTGATCTTCTGGTTTTACTTTCTGGTGCCGTACCTCGGCGCCTGGGTGTTCCGGCTCGACAAGCCGATGCAGGTCGGCGCATTCTGGAGCTGCCTGATTACCTTCATCATGTTTGAAGCCTGCTACTTCTGCGAAATCATGCGCGCCGGGATTCAGTCAATTCCCAAAGGCCAGGTATCGGCGGGGTACGCGATTGGTCTGAATTACTGGCAATCGATGGGCAATGTGGTGTT
>JBJOQV010000029.1:0-2653 GCA_046049785.1 Pseudomonadota bacterium | reverse complement strand
CAACGAAACCCAACTCACAGAAACGGTGCGCGATGAGTCGCCCAGCTTTGCACCCAACGGCAAAGTATTGATTTACGCCACCGAGGTACGCGGCCGGGGCGTGCTGGCCACCGTCAGCGCGGATGGGCGGATTAGGCAAAGTATTTCTTCAGTCTCTGGAGATATTCGTGAACCTGCGTGGGGTCCATGGATCAAATAGAACACGTCATTGTGTAAGGAGTGTAGAAAATGAAAAGTTCGATCGCTGTATTTGGTGTTGTCACCCTGGCCGGTTTGCTCGCGGCCTGCAGTTCCCCCGTGAAGCTGGACGAAAAGGCCGCGCCGATTGAATCGCGCAGCGGCGCCGCGCCCAGCACCGGCGCGCAGTCCTCCGGCAACGCAGTCGCGCCGGTGCAAGCGGCCAATCTGGGTGCTGATGGCGCCGCCGGCCAGCCGCAGCAACGCAGCGTGTTTTTTGACTTTGACAGCTTTGTGGTGCGCGACGATGGCAAGCCGGTGGTAGAAGCCAATGCCAAGTTTGCTTCGACCAAGAAGGCCCAGAAAATCGTGATCGAAGGCAATACCGACGAGCGCGGTGGCCGGGAGTACAACCTGGCGCTGGGCCAAAAACGTGCAGAAGCCGTCAAGCGCTCGATGGCGCTTTTGGGCGTGTCTGAGTCGCAGATTGAAGCGGTGAGTTTTGGCAAGGAAAAGCCGCGTGCCCAGGGCAGCGATGAAACCGCGTGGGCACAGAACCGCCGCGCCGACATCCAATACCGCTAGGCCACGATGAAGCGACTGATCTGCCTTGGCCTGCTGGCCGCCGCGCCGTTTGCGCACGCGGGCATTTTTGACGACGACGAGGCGCGCAAGGCGATTCTTGATCTGCGCAAAGAAGCGCGCGACGGCGACATCAAGCTGGAAAAGTCGCTGGCCGACGCCAACGCCCGCATTGACGCGCAGCAGCGCAGCAGCCTGGAGCTATCCAACCAGATCCAGCTGCTGCGTGAAGAAATTGCCAAGCTGCGCGGCGCGCTGGAGGTGCAGACCAACGAACTCGCCGGCCAGCAGCGCCGCAACAAAGACTTGTACGGCGACCTGGACGCGCGCCTCAAAGTGCTGGAACCGCGCAAAGTCTCCGTAGACGGCCGCGAAGCCAGTGTGGAGCGCACCGAAGAAATCGCCTACAACGCCGCGCTTGATCTGTTCAAAAGCGGCGATATGAAAGGCGCGCAGGCCGGCTTTGCCAGCTTCTTGCAACGCTACCCCAGCGGCGGCTACGCACCACTGGCCACTTACTGGATGGGCGCATCGCAATACGGCAACAAAGACTTCAAAGGCGCGCAATCCACGCTGAGCGGCTTTGTCCAGCGCTTCCCCGACAGCCCGCGCGTGCCCGACGCCTGGCTCACCATTGCCAACGCCCAGCTTGACGGCGGCGACAAACGCACCGCCAATCGCACGCTGGGCAAGATCATCAACGACTTCCCCGGGACCAGCGCCGCGCAGCAGGCGCGCGAGCGGCTGCCGGCGACACGCTAGAACGCGTTACGTACGCAATGCGCTTGGTCTGTACAGATCAAGCGCATTGTTTTTGGATCATTCAAACGTGCTCTACGCAATATCCATGCGCCTTTTCAGCCGTTTTTGGCTCAAAAGGCGCATGGATATTGCGTGACGCTCTTCCAAATCCGCACAGTTAAGCCACAGAGGCACAGAGCGCACGGAGAAAATCCGCTTGCTGCAAACCCCTCTGTGTCCTCTGTGCCTCTGTGGCAAAAACCTTTAAAGCAAACACCATCGCAGGTAGCGTTGCGCCGCCCGCCTGAATTTGCATCTGCCGCGGAGCCGCCCTGCGTCCCGGCCGTGCGCCCTACAATTTGCTTCAGCGCATCAGCAAACACATAGGGGCATATGGCAGAAGTCAATTTGGCGGCAATCAATTCCACCGTGCTGTGGGGCGGCCTTGCCGTGGGCGCGGCGCTTGGCGCAGCGATGCAGCGCTTTCACTTTTGCACCATGGGCGCGGTGGCGGACATCATCAACTTTGGCGACTGGTCGCGCATGCGCATGTGGCTGATGGCCATTGCGGTGGGCATCTTGGGTGTGGCGGGCATGACGGCGGCGGGCTGGATCGCGCCAGCAAAGTCGCTCTACGGCGGCAATCAGGTGCTGTGGCTCTCGTCAATTGTGGGCGGCACCTTGTTTGGCATGGGGATGGTGCTAGCCGGCGGCTGTGGCAGCCGCACGCTCACGCGGCTGGGCGCGGGCAATCTGAAAGCACTGGTGGTGTTTTTGGTGCTGGGCATTGTGGCCTACATGACGATGAAGGGCGTGCTGGGTGTGCTGCGCGTAAACACGCTGGACAACGCCGCGATTGCCGTGAAAAGCCAGTCGTTGATCGCAACTGTCGGGCCGTGGCTGGGTGTGTTCGCCGCTGCGGCGCTGCTGATCTTTGTATTCATGCGGGCGGACGGCCGGCGCGCAGAGGTGTGGCTGGGCGGCCTGATCATTGGCTTGCTGGTGGGCGTGGCGTGGTTTATCAGCGGCAAGCTGGGCTATGTGGCAGAAGACCCCAACACGCTGGAAGAAGTGTTTGTAGGCACCAACTCCGGCCGCATGGAAGCGCTGAGTTTTGTCGCGCCAGTGGCCTACATTCTTGACCTGCTGATGC
>JBJOQV010000028.1:0-3826 GCA_046049785.1 Pseudomonadota bacterium | reverse complement strand
CTACAGCCAGCTCAAGGCGCTGGGTGTGCGGCCGGTTCAATCCCTGCCGGAAGAAGCGCAGTTGCTGCTGGTGGATTTGCCCACCTGGGACGACGCGACGGAATACCGCGCCGGTCTGACTAACTTTTACGTGATCACCCGCTACAACAAGTCGTTTTTCTATGCGGCTGCGGTGCAAGACTTGGCCGAGGCAGTGGCTGCGGCGCGTGCGAGTGGTCGCACGCCCGCTTAGCTAGTACTACTTGCTCAGCGCCGCCTTCACCGGCCCCGACACCTTGCCCATATCCGCCTTGCCGGCCAGCATCGGCTTGAGCACCGCGATCACCTTGCCCATGTCTTGCGGCCCGGATGCACCGGTTTGCGCTACGGCTTGCTTGATTGCATCGGCGATTTCAGCCTCGCTCATCTGCGCGGGCAGATAGACTGACAGCACATCCACTTCAAACTGTTCCTTGGCCGCGAGGTCGGCACGGTTGGCGCTCTGATAGGCGGCAATCGAATCCTTGCGCTGCTTGATCTGCTTTTCGATAATCGCCAGCACCATCGCGTCGGTCAGCTCGACACGCTCATCGACCTCTTTTTGCTTCATGGCAGCGGTCAGCAGGCGGATCGCGCCAAGCTTTTCGGCGTCTTTGGCGCGCATCGCGGCCTTCATGTCTTCAGTAATTTTTTCTTTGAGGCTCATCAATCATCTCCAGAAAAACAAAACCCGCAGAGGTTGCCCGCTGCGGGTTGTGCGTGAATTCACCTGGGGCGAATTAGTACATCTTTTTAGGCAGCATCTGACTACGAATGCGCTTGTAATGACGCTTCACGGCAGCCGCGGCTTTACGCTTACGTTCTGCGGTGGGCTTTTCATAAAACTCGCGCGCACGCAGTTCGGTCAACAAGCCGGTTTTTTCAATGGTGCGCTTAAAGCGGCGCAGGGCCACCTCAAAAGGCTCGTTTTCTTTAAGTCGAATCGCTGGCATGGGAAACAATCACCCCCTTTCGAACTCAAAAGCATAGCAGATTGCGCATTGCAGCGCATCAAAGGCGCTACTCTAAGCGCACAATTGAGCGGTATCCACTTATAAGGCCCAATAACCATGCGCTTTTTCAAGCAAAAATGCCCCAAAACCCGCACCAATATTGCGTACTTGCCTTCCAAACGCGCTTATTTTGACGAAAAACCGCGCTTTGGCTGCATCTTTATTGGCGCAGGCGCAACAGCGGTTGCGCTTTTGTTGGCGGCGCCCGCGGCCGCGCAGCAACAACCAGAGGTCAAATCCTGGTGGATTACGCCTGGAGCCGTCTCTTATCACTTCAAGAATCAGGACCAGTTCAACCAGACTCACCCTGGCCTGGGCGTGGAATATCACTTTGCCCCGGACTGGGCGGCAGTAGGCGGCACCTACAAAAACTCCAACAACTTATGGTCCAAGTATGTCGGCGTGAACTGGACGCCGGCCGCGCTGCGCTTGGGGCCGGCGCGCTTGGGCGCCACGGCCCAGATTGCGGACAACTACAAAGCCGCGCGCGACGGCAAACCGTTTGCCTTTGCGGCGCCCCTGATTGCATTTGAGGGCGAACGATTTGGCGCCAACATTTACATCATCCCCACTATCCGCAATGTCACCGGCGCGGTCGCACTGCAGTTCAAGTTTGCTTTGTAAAGCAGCGTTTCCCGGCAAGCTGAGCGTTTTGGACAAAGTCTGGACATTTGGCGCTAGCGTGCTCCAGTGTTGTTTTTGCTCTGGCGCCCAATGTAACGGATGGAGCAAATCCACCCCAACATTTAACATTCGCTGTTGATTACTTCCTGGCTATCCTCGCGCGCTCACGCATGTCATTGCCTCCCATCAAACAGCCTGACTCAAATGTTGCGCCGGAACTGATCATTGCCGCGTTTGAAGCGGTGGATATTCCTTTTGCGTTGTGGAACCGCAACTTTTGCCTGCAGCAATGCAATAGCAGCTACGAACGTTTTGCCGGCCGGCCGCGGCCGCAGATGACCGGATGCAGTGTTCAAGAGCTCTACGGAGCCGCAGCATGGGAGATTGCCCGCGCCAGCTTCGAGCGCGCCTTTGCCGGCGAGGCAGCGACCTACGACCGGCTCGTCAGCCACGCGCATGACGCGCCGCGCTGGTACCGCATCCGCCTGACGCCCGCGGCGGCCGATGGACAAGGGCAAATCACTGGCGTGTTCAGCTCGGTTATCGATGTGGATGATCACGTCAAAAGTCGTGATGCCGCGCTGCTCAGCGCAAAGCGCGTGCAGCGCGTGCTCAGCGCGGTCGAGCTGCCGATCGGTTGCTGGGACAAAGAGACGCGCCTGACCTTTTGCAACGAACCGTATGAACGCTGGGCGCGCCGCACGCGCGAGCAGTTGCTGGGCAAGACGCTTGAGCAGATTTATGGCCCACGCGCCTGGGAAGCGGCGCGCCCAGCGTTTGAAAAAGCCTTTGACGGGCAAATTGCGCACTACACGCGCATGGTTCAGCACCAGGAACGCGACCACTGGATGCGCATCACCACGTTTCCCGATTGTGATGAAGCCGGCAATGCGGTGGCGGTGTACACCATCGCGTTTGATATCGATGATGAGATACGTGCCATCGATGAGCTGGCACGCAGCAAAAAGCAGCTCGATATGTTGTCAGACAACATTCCCTATCCACTGACTTACTTCGACCGCGATTTCATCTACCGCTTTGTCAACAAGGCATTTGCGCAGCGCTTCAATCTGAACCCGCAGGACGCGATAGGCAAATCTGTGCGCGAAGTGCGCGGCGAGAAGCTATGGCAGGAACATTCAGCCTACGCAAAGATTGCGCTGTCAGGCAAAGAAGCGCGCTATGAACGGCTCGCAGATCGCCCAGACGGCACGCGGCGCTGGACCCGTTCCAGTTACATGCCGGATATCGATGACGATGGCAACGTACGCGGCGTGTATTCCGCCACCATCGACATTCATGAAATCAAGCTGGCGCAGGAGGCGCTGGCGCGCCGCGCCGAGCGCGATTCGCTCACCGATGCCTACAACCGCAGCTTCCTGATGACGCGGCTGGAGCAACTGATGCAGCGCTGCACGCATACGCCCTTCACTTTGTTCTTTGTCGACTTGGATGGCTTCAAACTCGTCAACGACAGGAGCGGCCACGCCGCAGGTGATGCGCTGCTTAAAGTGATTGCGCAAAGACTGCAGGAGAACGTGCGCGACGAAGAAATCGTTGCCCGCTTTGGTGGCGATGAGTTTGTCGTGGTGACGCACGCGGTAGATGACACGGCTGTCGCCTCGATGGCGCAGCGCATTCTGGCCGCGGCCAGCGCGCAGGCGCAGTTTGAGACCCACGTGCTGCAAGTCTCTGCCAGCGTGGGCGTGGCGGTGGCGCCGGCGCACGCGCGCTCGGTGGCTGACTTGGTGCGCCGCGCCGATGAAGCGATGTACGAAGCCAAACGGCTGGGGAAAAACGCGTGGAGCGTTTGCCCGGGGCCGGATGCCGCGAGCGCGCAGACGGCTTGATTGCTTATTGACGCTACGCAATATCCATGCGGGTTTCCGAGAATTTTTGCCTCAAAAACCGCATGGATATTGCGTACACACCTATTGAACCGGCCTAGTTTTCCGTGCCGGACTTGAGCGCCAGCTCTTCCAGCGCCGCAACGCTCGCGGCGCGCACCACATCACCGATCACGATAATGCCGGGGCTTGCGAGCTGCTGATCACGAATGGTCGCGCAAAGCTGCGCCAGCGTCGTCACGGCGCAGGCGCTGCCTGGCGACCCGGCGCGGGTGACCACCGCCACCGGCATATCGGCGCGCATGCCGCCGGCGCGTAGTTCAG
>JBJOQV010000027.1:0-2807 GCA_046049785.1 Pseudomonadota bacterium | reverse complement strand
CAAGGTTTCGTAGTAGTTGGCAAACGTGTAGGTACGCTCGATTGCGCCATTACTCAGTATCCACTGCGGCGCAACGCCGATCTGCGCATCAATCTCGTCTTGCCACATGGCGCTGCTGCCTTCCAGCGGTGTGCAGTGCGAGGCGAGCAGATGGTCTTTGGAAAACACGTTTTTCATCAGAGAATTCTTTCAGGCAAGTCTTTCATGCAGTTGCGAGCGAGCGCAGCCGCGCGATGCGCACCGGCGCGGGCGGATGCGAGTCGTAAAACGCTGAATGCAGCGGATCAGGCGTGAGCGTAGACGCATTGTCTTCATACAGTTTGACCAGCGCGCTGGAAAGCGGCGCCGCGCCGGCGGTCTTGACCGCGAACGCGTCCGCTTCAAACTCCTGCTTGCGCGACAGCCAGCTACCCACCGGTGCGAAGAAAAACATAAACACTGGCGCCACCAGCATGAACAGCGTCAGCGCCAGCGCGGCGTTGCTGCCGGAAAGCAGGGGCGTCACGCCAAGCTGCGCGTAAAACCAGGGCTGCTGCGCCAGCCAGCCAAGCAGCGCAAACGCGGCCAGCGATATAACCGCCATCCAGATGATGCGCTTAACCACATGCTTGTGCTTGAAGTGGCCCAGCTCATGCGCAAGCACCGCTTCAATCTGGTCGCCATCCAGCCGCTCGATCAATGTGTCATAGAAGACGATGCGCTTGTTTTTGGACAAGCCGGTGAAGTAGGCATTGCCGTGTGCCGAGCGTTTGCTGCCGTCCATCACAAATACGCCGTTGCTGGCAAAGCCGCAGCGCGTCAACAGCGCGTCGATGCGGGACTTGAGCGCGGCATTGTCCAGCGGCACAAACTTGTTGAACAGCGGGGCGATGACGGTGGGGAAAATCAGCAACATGACGAGTTGAAACACAATCAGCGCGGCCCAAGCCCACAGCCACCAGAGCGGCCCAGCGGTGTTCATCAGCCACACAATAAGCGCGGCGAGCGGCAGCATCAGCACCGCGCCCAGCGCCAGATTCTTGAACGTGTCGACCACAAACAAACCCGGCGTCATTTTGTTAAAGCCAAACTTCTGTTCAATTCTGAATTGGCTGATCCATTCCAGCGGCAGGTCAATCAGCGTTGTCACGAGGCCAAGCGCAGCGAAAAACAGCACCGCGTGGATGACAGAACCGGCCTGTGCAAACTGCGCGGTAGCAGCAAACAGCAGATCCAGCCCGCCCAGCAGCGTGAGCGCGATCAGCACACCGGCCGAGATAAACGCGCCCACCATGCCAAAGCGCACTTTTGCCAGTGTGTAACCAGCGGCTTTTTGGTGCGCGGCGAGCGACACTTTTTCGGCAAACTCGGCCGGCACGCGATCACGATGGGCGATTACCGCGCGCAGTTGGCGCTGCGCCAGCCAGACGCGCACCGCAAGGCCACCGATCAAAAACGCCAGAAACAACCACATCAACATGCAAGGATCCTTAAACAAGCCGTCCAGTATGAGAAAATGTGCGGCTAAACCTTTGAATTTTCAAGAAAAATTATGGCACAGAACGACAACAATCTGGTCTGGCTCGACATGGAAATGACCGGTCTTGATCCGGAGAAAGAACGCATTATCGAGCTTGCCTGCGTTGTCACGGACATTCATTTGAACGTGCTGGGGGAAAGTCCGGTACTCGTGGTGCATCAAAGCGACGCGCTGCTGGACGCGATGGACGCGTGGAACAAGGGCACACACGGCAAAAGCGGCTTGATTGACAAGGTCAAGGCCAGCACATTGACCGAAGATGACGCGCAAACCCAGATGATCGAGTTTTTGAAGCAGTTCATCGGCAAAGGCAAAACGCCGCTGTGCGGCAACTCTGTGCACCAAGATCGGCGCTTCATGGTCAAGTACATGCCCAAGCTGGAAGAGTTTTTTCACTATCGCAATCTGGATGTGTCCACGCTCAAAGAGCTGGCCAAGCGCTGGCGGCCCGAGGTGTATGCGAGTTTTGAAAAATCGCAAAAGCATGAAGCGCTGGCGGACATTTACGAAAGCATTGCTGAGCTGAAGCACTATCGCGAACACTTTCTCAAGCTCGCTTGATGCGCAATTGTCTGCGAACCGTTGCGCCATGCGGGTGTGCATGACATGGCGCTGATCACGTTCAATCAAGTTAGTCTGGCCTTTGGCCATGTCCCTTTGCTGGACAAGGTGGACTTTGCGCTGGAAGCCGGCGAGCGCGTGGCCTTGATCGGCCGCAACGGCACGGGCAAATCCTCCATGCTCAAGGTGCTCACCGGCCAAGCGCTGCCGGATGATGGTGTGGTGCAGCGCCAAACCGGTGTGCAGGATGCGTTTGTGCCGCAGGAACCGGATTTTGGCCAGGCGCTCACCGTGTTTGATGCGGTGGCGCAAGGCATCGCGCAAGACCGCGCCATGCTTACCGAGTACACCGAGCTGGTCACCTCCGGCGTGCATTCCGCACGCGTGGATGAGCTGCATGGCTTGCTGGATGCGCATGAAGCGTGGCAGTGGGAAACGCGCGTCACCAGCGTGATTACCGAGCTTAAGCTCACGGCAGACGCGCTGCTTACCAGTCTTTCCGGCGGGCAGCGCAAGCGCGTGGCGCTGGCGCGTGCGCTCGTGGCCAAGCCGGATGTGCTGGTGCTGGACGAGCCGACCAATCATCTGGACATTGAATCCATCGCCTGGCTGGAAGAGTTATTGCTCGGCTTTAATGGCAGCGCGCTGCTCGTCACGCATGACCGCAGCTTTCTTGACCGTGTGGCCACCCGCATCATTGAACTGGATCGCGGCGTGCTACGCAGCT
>JBJOQV010000026.1:0-3600 GCA_046049785.1 Pseudomonadota bacterium | reverse complement strand
GATCCAGATTTGCAGAAAGTGCGTCAGCCCTTTGGCGTGGTTGAACTCGCTGTGCATCACACCTTTGCCGGCGCTCATTCGCTGCACTTCACCGGGGCGGATCACTTCCACGTTGCCCATGGAATCCTTATGCGCCAGCTCGCCATCAAGCACGTAGCTGATGATTTCCATGTCGCGGTGGCCGTGCGTGCCAAAACCGGTGCCGGCGGCGATGCGGTCTTCATTGATCACGCGCAGGTTGCCAAAGCCCATGTGCGCGTCGTCGTAGTAGCCGGCAAAGGAAAAACTGTGAAAACTCTTGAGCCAGCCGTGGTCTGCGTAGCCACGGTCGGTAGAGCGGCGCAAGGTCAACATAAAAGGCTCCTTGAAAGTGGTGGTTTACTGATGATATGAATATAGGTGCCACCATAGCCTTCTTAAAGATTGCGTGTTTGAACCTATCATTCAATATTTTTGTATGATTGCCCGAGAAAACCCTTGGATGGCCCAAGTCCTTTGAATTGCGGAATAGATGGCAACACGTTCTTCCTCAAGCAATCTGCGCACACCGCGCGAGGCGTTGACGCCTGAAAATTTTGCGCTGCTCGAGCAGGTGGTACGGCTGGGCAGCTTTGCCGCGGCCGCGCGTGAACTCAATTTGGTGCCTTCTGCGCTCACCTACCGCATCCGCCGGATTGAAGACGCGCTGGATGTGCTGCTGTTTGATCGATCCAGCCGCGAAGCCAAGCTCACCAGCGCCGGCCACGAGCTGCTCGCAGCCGGCGCGCAACTGCTGCTGGATGTGGATGCGATTGCCAGCCGCGTCCAGCGGGTAGCTACCGGCTGGGAGGCGCAGCTCACCATTACCGCAGACGGCATTTTGAGCCGCACCGTGGTGCTGGAGTTGATCGAATCGTTCTACGCCTTGAGTCCGGCCACGCACCCGCACGCGCCGGCCGCCGGCCCACCCACGCGCATCCGCCTGCTGGATGGCGTGCTGTCCGGCACATGGGAATCGCTGCTCACCGGGCAGTCCGATCTGGCGCTGGGCGGCGTGGTGGATCAGCCCGCTGCCACCGGCATTCAGCATCGCCCGATTGGCGAGGTGCCGTTTGTATTTGCGGTAGCGCCGCACCACCCGCTCACTCAGGTGCCGCAGCCGCTGCCGGACGCGCAAGTGCGCCGCCACCGCGCCGTGGCCGTGGCTGATACGGCTGTGCGTCTGGCACCCGTCACAGTCGGCCTATTGCCAGGGCAAGAAGTGCTCACCGTTCCCAATCTGCATACCAAGCTGCAAGCGCAATTGCGCGGCCTGGGCTGCGGATTTTTGCCCGAGCCGATGGCAAAGCCCTACCTGGAGTCCGGCCGCCTCGTGGCGCTGGCGGTGCAGCAGATGCGCCGCCCGGCGCGTGTCACCTATGGCTGGCGCGGCGTGGGCACGCCTGACGCGCCACAGCGTGCCGACAAGACCGATGGCAAGCTGGTCGCGCGGCACGGCCATGCACTGCGCTGGTGGCTTGCGCAGCTGGAAAGCCCGGTGACGCGGGCGGCGTTGTTGGGGCTGCGTTAGGGTGATGACGAATGACTTTGCCGCTGGCGCGGCTTCAATGACGAAATGACTGGGCGCCGCCCCAGGTCATTGAGGCGCGCGAGCACCGGGTCATTGAGCGTCACAGGCGCAAAGTCATTTGTCATCCGCTCAACAACTACGCACTATCCATGCGCCTTTTCAGCCATTTTTGGCTGAAAAGGCGCATGGATAGTGCGTAACCGGCCTTCAGACGCCTCGATTCGGCTCGCGTGACAGTGGAATCACATTGCCGTCAGCTGCAAACGCTTTCGCAAACGCATTACGCTGCTCCGGCAGCGGCTCGGCTATGACGTAGCGGTTTTTGCCGGCTTGTTTGGCGCGGTACATCGCTGCATCGGCTGCTGCCAGCAGCTCGGAACCGTCGTGGCCGCAGAACGGATACGTGGCCACGCCCACCGACGCGTGCACCGTGACATCGCCATTAGGCAGCGAGATCGGTAGCGCCACTGCGCGCACGATTTTCTCTGCGATCAGGCGCAGACTTTGCGAGCTGGCGATATCGGTAGCCAGCACCACAAACTCATCGCCACCCAGGCGTGCCACAGTGTCATTGTCGCGCGCAACAGAACTCAAACGCACGGCGACCTGCTTGAGCAGTGAATCACCGGCCGCGTGGCCATGCGTGTCATTCACAGCCTTGAAGCCGTCCAGGTCCATCAGCAGCACACCCACCACGCGGCCCGTCTGGCGCGCTTGAGTCAGCGCCGCCGCCAGCCGCTGCGACAGGAAGCGCCGGTTGGGCAGGCGGGTGAGTGAATCGTGATTGGCATCGTATGCATGCTGCTGCTCGGAGCGCTTGCGCTCGGTGATGTCGGTAAACACGCAGATCATCTGCGCGCGCATCACGTCCGTCACGCGTGCGGTGAGCTGCGTCCACAACGCATCGCCGGAGCCAGTGCGCAGCGTCAGCTCAAACGAGCTGTTGCCATCGCCGCGGCGCGCGGCTTCCTGCGCAGCGGTGATCACGCGCTCCCAAGCGATTTCGATCCCAATCCACTCGTGAATGTCCGAACCGATGACCCGCTCCAAAGACGCCCCCAACATGCGCGCGAACGCGGCGTTGCAGCGGTCTACGTTTGCACCGGTGACGAACACGATCGCCTCGCCGGCCAGGTCAAAAATCAGCTTCTGCTCGCGGTAGGCCTTCATCACCTGCACTTCGCGCTCTTTTTGCGCAGACACATCGGTGATGGTGCGCACTATGCGCACCGGCTGGCCGCGCGCATCCGCACCACGCACGCCTTGCAAATGCGTCCACACGTAAATGCCGTCCATCCGCCGCAAGCGGCACACGACCGACAGCGGATGGCCATACAGCGTTTGCTGTTGATCGGCCCACAGCGTGGTGTCGCGATCTTCCGGGTGCAGATGCGCCTCAAGCCGGAACTCGGTCAGCGGCGCACCGCCCTCCAGCCCCACGATCCGTTTGAACTGCGGCGAAAACGTGTGCCGTCCGGTGCGCAAATCTTCTTCCCACACGCCCGCATCCAGCGCAGAGAAGGCCAAATCCAGCCGCGCCTGACCTTCCGCAAGCTGGCGCTGCGCAATCATTTGCTGCGTGAGATCCGTGTACGTAATGACCACCGCCGCATCAGGCTGGCCCGGATCAATCGCGCGCATCGACACTTCAACTTCGATCAAGCGGCCGTCGGCGCGGCGCCGCTGCTCAATGCCGCGATAGACCTGCCCTTCGGCTACGCGCGCATGGATGTTAATGGTGCGTTCATAGGCTTCATCGCTCAGAATCAACATGCGGGTGAATTACCGATCAGGCGCTCGCGGCTATAGCCGGTGATTTCTTCAAACGCAGGATTGCAGTCCACAATCAGCCGGTTACGCGTGAGCACCACGCCAGTGGTAAGCGATTCAAACAGCGCAATCTGCTGCGACAGCAACTGGTCGCGCTCGGCGGAGCGGATGCGGTTTTCAAGCACCGCGCGCGCATAGCGCCAATACACAACCCCCACCATCGCCAGACCACATACAAGCGCCGCCAGCAACGGGCCGCGCGCTGCAGCAGGCGTAGCAAG
>JBJOQV010000025.1:0-3197 GCA_046049785.1 Pseudomonadota bacterium | reverse complement strand
AACGCCATCTATGACACCTTTATGACCGGCCCGGCGCATATGGTGGAACTGTTTCATGGCTACACCTATTCCGGCCACCCACTCGCCTGCGCCGCCGGCATTGCCGTGCAGCAGGTGTATCAGGAAGAAGGTTTGTTCCAGCGTGCAGCAGACATGGCGCCGTACTTTGAAACTGCCCTGCATTCACTCAAGGGCGAAAAGCATGTGATCGATATCCGCAATCTGGGCCTGATGGGCGGCATTGAGCTTTCGCCGCGCGCCGGCTTGCCCACGGCCAAGGCGTTCGAGGTGTTTATCAAGTGCTATGAAAAAGGCGTGCTGGTGCGCACCACCGGCGACATTATTGCGCTAACGCCGTCGTTGATTGTCGAGAAGGCGCAGATTGATCAGATTGTTGGCACGATCAAGGATGTGTTGAAGACTGTGGAGTAGGCAGTCAATCCCCTCTCCCGCATCAGCGGGGGAGGGTTTGGCGGGGGTGCAGTGATCTTGCGAAAGTTGACGCTCTTCATTCCACCGCGCGACGAGTGAGCGCTTGCAAGCGCGAGCCCCAATTGCGCCCACCACAGCGGCCCTTCGGGCTTCCCGCTTTTGCACTTTGCTTTGCGACGGGCAAAAGAACCCGCGTAGCCTGTCCTGAGCTTGTCGAAGGGCTCAAACAGCTTTCGCCCGAAACCCCGCAAAGCCAAGTGCAAAAGCGGCTCTGTAGAGGGCTGTTCAATGTGAGCGTATCGCGCTTTGAACTTCTGGCTGGTTTTTCAAACCATTTGAATGCCTCTACGCAACATCCATGCGCATTTCCAGCCAAAAATGGCTCAAAACCCGCATAAATACTGCGTAGTCGCATTTCAATTCTCGTTCTGAACACTCAGCGGCCCATGCCTCGCCACCCGCATTGTCAACGCCAGCGCGGCTGCACACACAAGCGACGCTGCGCCCATCAAGAACGCGCTGGGCACACCGCGATGCTCGATCATCCAGCCTGCCGTGGCGGTGCCGATGCCGATGCCGCTCACAATAAATGTGGACGACCAGGTAAACGCCTCGGTGGCGTATTTGGGCGGCGCAATGCGTGAAATCAGCAGCGTTTGCGCTGTCAGCGCGGGCGCGATCAGCAGGCCGGAAGCGAGTGCGAGCGAGCCCATGATCCACGGTGAACTCACCACGCTGTGCAGGCCCACCATTGCTGCGAGCAGGGCAAGCGAGCCAGCAAACTGCCGCTCCAGCGGGGCGCGCAGATGCAGCCCGCCATAAAGCAAGCCGCCAGTAGCGCTGCCAATTGAATTCAGGCCGATCAGCACGCCAGCGAGTGCCGCGGCGCCTGCGGCGGTGGCAAAGCCGGCGTAGGTCACTTCCAGCACGCCAAAGGAAAACGTCAGGCCAAAGTTGCAGGCAAACACAAGCAGCAGGCGCAGATCCGTCAGCGGGCCGAGCAAGTGGCGCTCCCCGGCGGGTTCGCGATGCCAGTACTTGAAGGCGGGCGACTGCCAAAACACCAGGATGGCCAACACCACGCTGGCCACCGCAACGGCAAAGGCCCACGTAGCGCTGGCAAACGCAAGCAGCAGCGCGACAATCGCGGGGCCGACCGTGAAGTTGACTTCGATCGCCACGGAGTCAATCGCAAATGCAGTCTTGCGCTGCCCGCCGTCTTCAAACCGGTGGCGCCACAATGTGCGGGACAGGGTGTTGATCGGCGTAACGAATGCGCCAGCAACAATGGCCAGTAGGATCAGGACGGTGTAGCCCCAGGCCATGACGCCAGCCAGCCAAATGCCCAAGAACGCAGCCGGGTGGATGATGCCGGTGACCGCCAGCGGCAGGCGCGGTCCGACGCGGTCAATCAAACGGCCTTGAATCGGCGCAGTCACCGCCATCGCTATGAAATACACGCCCACCACACTGCCGGCCAGCGCAAAGCTGCCCAAGACTTCGCGCAGAAACATCAGCATTGCAAAGCTCATCATGCCCAGCGGCAGGCGCGCGATGATGCTGATGAGAACGATGCGCGTTACATCAGGCAGAGCGAAAAAGCTGCGGTATTGATTTAGAAAAGCTTGCATGGAACATGCGCATTATTGCAGGTAGAGGATGCAAAACTTTCCTGCACATTGTGGAGGTGCGCAGCGTGGGGACGCACCGGCATGACGCAATATCCATGGGCACTTCCAGCCATTTTTGCTTGAGAATCCGCATGGATATTGCATATCCACGCTTTTTTGCCACGCATAAAGGCATATCTTGCTGCGCACTAGAGGTATACGGTATACATATGCGCGGCCTGCGGCGTGCTTGCATTGTGGTGCAGCCGTACCTAGCTTTGGCATCAACATGACATCGGAGACTTGCGCATGAGCGAACCATCCCCCACGCAACACATCAACGCCTGGCTCGGTGCATTTGGCGCCGCTATCACACGTGGTGACGCCACGGGCGCCGCGCAGATGTTTGATGAAGACTGCTACTGGCGCGACTTGGTGTCGTTCACCTGGAACATCAAAACGATGGAAGGCCGGCCGGAGATTCAAAAGATGTTGCAGGCGACCGCCGCCACCGTGAAACCGCTGAACTGGCGCGTGGACGGTGAAGCCACCGAAGCCGGCGGCGTGGCTGAGGCATGGATTCTGTTTGAAACCGCGGTGGCGCGTTGCAAAGGGCAGATCCGCTTGAAGGGCGATAAATGCTGGACGCTGCTGACCACCATGGTGGAACTCAAAGGGTATGAAGAGAAAAAGCGCGACACGCGCGACAAAGGCGTGGAGCACGGCGTGTATCCGGGCCGCAAGAACTGGCTGGAGCGGCGCGCGGAAGAGGAAGCAAGCCTTGGCGTTGCCACCCAGCCGTACTGCGTGATCATCGGCGGTGGGCAAGGCGGCATCGGCCTGGCTGCGCGGCTAAAAAAACTTGGCGTGCCCACCATCATCGTGGAGAAAAATCCGCGACCGGGCGATAGCTGGCGCAACCGCTACAAGAGCCTGTGCCTGCATGATCCAGTGTGGTACGACCACATGCCTTATCTGCCGTTTCCCGACGCCTGGCCGGTGTTCAGCCCCAAAGACAAGATCGGCGACTGGCTGGAGATGTACACCAAGGTGATGGAGCTCAACTACTGGAGCTCCACCGAGTGCAAGCAAGCCAGGTGGAACGACGCGAACCAGGAATGGGAAGTGACGGTGCAGCACAAGGGCGAGACCGTG
>JBJOQV010000024.1:0-6131 GCA_046049785.1 Pseudomonadota bacterium | reverse complement strand
ACGTGCTCACCGGCGAAGTAACTGTGACGGAAAACGACGGCGCGCACGTGCTGCTGCCCGGTGATGCCGCATGCTGGCCCGCCGGCGTGCCCAACGGCCACACTGTTTCCAACCGTTCGGCCGCGCCATGCACGGTGTTGATCGTGGGCACCCGTATGGCAAACGATGTGGGGCACTATGTGGACGATGCAGACGTACCAAAGGAGCCTGGCAAGTGACGATTGCGCTACCCAAAGAATCCAGAGCCATCGCGCTTGCCTCCATCGAGCGCTACTTCAAAGAGAACATGGATGAGCCCATCGGCAACATCGCGGCCGGCGCGCTGCTGGGTTTTTCCTTGGAAGAGATTGGCCCGGCGATCTACAACCAGGCCGTTGCGGACGTGCAGGAACGCCTAAGCTTGCGCGTGTCAGAGCTTGATCTTGAAGTGCACGAAGACGAGTTTCAGTACTGGCGCAAGTTTGAGCGGGCTGCCAAGGCAAAAAAGTGATGCATAGGTTGCCGCGCGGGCTGCTGTGTGGGCTCGGAATGACAGCATGCTTTAAAACTGAATACGCAATATCCATGCGCCTTTTCAAGCAAAAATGGAAATCTCTGCGAAACTCGTCATCCCGGCGAAGGCCGGGATCCAATGTCTTCGTAAGTCATTGATTCGCAACGAACTTAGATCCCGGCCTTCGCCGGGATGACGGCGTAAATCGGGTTTCGCAGAGGTTTCCAAAAATGCCTGAAAACGCTCATGAACAAAGCGTCCCGCTCAGCGTTTCTGCGAAGCTAAAACCCGCATGAATGCTACGTAAAAGCATTTAAAGTGCGTCGCTAACCTGCCACCGGCACGGTGTAATTGAGCGCCAGGCGCCCGCCGTCGGGGTACAGAGTCTGCCCGCTCATGTAGCTCGCATCTTCGCTGGCCAGAAAAGCGGCGACGCTGGCAACTTCTTCCGGTTCGCCCAGTCTGCCCAGCGGCGTGCGGGAAAGAATTTTTCTGCGCGCTTCTTCGCTGCCAAGTACGGCGTTTTTTGCCAGCTCGGTGGCAATTGTGCCGGGGCCGATGCCGTTGACGCGAATGCCGTGGGCGGCCAGCGCCACACTCATGACTTTGGTGAGCTGATTCACGCCGCCTTTGCTCACCACGTACGGCACTTGGTTGGGGATGGCCAGCACGGCGTTGGCGCTGCTCATATTGATGATGCTGCCGTGAATTTTTTTGGCCACCATGTCACGCGCCACCGCCTGGGCAAACAGAAAGTAGCCCTTGAGGTTCACGGCCAGCACGCGGTCAAAGTCTTCTTCTTTTAAATCCAGAAACTCCGCGGCATGCACAATGCCGGCATTGTTGACCAGGATATCGATGTGGCCATATTTGGCGAGCGTGGCGGCCACTACCGCATCGATGTCGGCTTTTTTGCTGGCGTCGCCAGTGATCGCCAATACTTCGCCGGGCAAGCTGGCGGCAGCTTTTGCAAGCGCAGCCGCGTTGATGTCGGTGAGCGCGAGCTTGGCGCCTTCTGCGGCAAAGCGCTTGGCGCAGGCCAGGCCAATGCCGGCGGCGGCGCCTGTGATCAGGGCGATTTTGTTGTGTAGGCGCATGGCGCGGCTTTCTTGTTTCATTGATGTCGGCGAATTGTAGGAGCGGCGTATCGCTTGCAAGCCGGCAATTTGTGCAGCGTGGGCTCCTTCCCCTTCAAGGGGAAGGCAGGGATGGGGATGGGTTGCTGTGCAGCGGAAAATACCACCCATCCCCACCCTAACCCTCCCCTTGAAGGGGAGGGAATTATTCGCAGCCTTACAAGAGTTTTGGTGTGCCGATCTGGTAGAGAAATAACACCATCTGAGACAATCCAGGCCATGATCAAAATCAGTCACCACGCGATTATTTCCGCGCTCATGCTCGGCGCCTGCATTGCCTCTGCGCAAACTGCCGCGCAGACACAAGAGCAAACCCCGGCGCCGGTTCAAGCGCCCAATGTGGTGCCAACAGCAGCGCCAACAGCGGCACCGGCGCTGCAACCCATCCACCAACCCCCAAGCGGCCCGCCGATCGAGCAGTGGCTGCGCATGGCCGGGCTGCCGCTGGAATCGACCAGCGTATTTATTCAAGACGTGAGCGCTTTGGAGCCTTTAATTGCCTTTAACAGCCGGCAGGCGCAAAACCCGGCGTCGCTGATGAAACTGGTCACCACATTTGCGGCGCTGGAGCTGCTTGGTCCCACCTTTACCTGGAAAACGCAGGTCAGCACGCAGGGCGAGCAAAAGGGCGATGCGCTGCGCGGCAACGTGTTTATCAAAGGCGGCGGCGATCCCACGCTCAAGCTGCAGAACGCGTGGTTGATGCTGCGGCAGTTGCGGCTGCAGGGCATTCGCGAAATCCGCGGCGATCTGGTGATTGACCGCTCCGCCATCGCGCCGGAGACCGCCGACCCCGGCCAGTTTGATGGCGAGCCGCTGCGCTGCTACAACGTGCCGCCGGATGCGCTGGCGATTGCCGCCAAGTGCACCGGCTTCATGTTCCGGTATGACCTGCTGGCTGACCGCTGGCGCGTCACGGCCGATCCGGCGCCGCTGGGCATGCAGGTGGAGGGCGACGTTGCCGTCGGCCCCGGCCTGTGCGGCGATTGGCGCAGCAACCTCACGGTGCAGTTTGACACCGAGGCGCGGCCGCCCAGGGCGATATTTGGCGGCAGTATCCCGGCGGCCTGCGGCGACCAGCAACTGTTCCGGTCGTTTTTCACCCACCGGCAGTTTTCGGCCAGCGTGCTGCGGCAGTTGTGGGAAGGCAGCGGCGGGCGGTTGACGGGGCAGGTGCGCGACGGTGCCGCGCCAGACAACGTACGGGTGCTGGCAGAGGCGGTCTCGCCGCAACTGTCTGAAGTCATCCGCGACATTAACAAAGGCAGCCTCAACCTGGCCGCGCGCAGCTTGTTTGTTGCGCTCGGTGCAAATGGCAACGCGGGCACCGCAAACGGCCCGGCTTCGCCCGAGCGCAGCCGCGCGGCGGTCGCGCGCTGGCTTGCCAGCCGCGGCTGGGACATGCCGGAGCTGGTGCTGGACAACGGCAGCGGCCTGTCTCGCGCGGAGCGCATCGCCGCCGCCAACCTTGGCCGCTTGTTGGTAGGCGCTTACAACTCAGCGGTGATGCCGGAGTTCATCAGCTCGCTTGCACTGGTGGGGCAGGACGGCACGATGCAAAAACGCCTGCGCGGCAGCACGGTGGCGGGCGCGGCGCACATCAAAACCGGCAGCCTGAAGGACGTGCGGGCGATCGCCGGATATGTACTTTCGGTAACCGGCCGTCGGTTTGCCGTGGTTTCCATCACGAATGGAGAGGCTCTACTAGGCACACAATTGATATACGATCAGTTGCTTAGTTGGATACGAGAAAACGGCTAAATCTCGCGTGCCGTATGAGCTTTGAATAGCTAAGTATTTGAATTTGAAAGATAAATTAAAAGCTCATGGACGTTGCGAGGAAAAACGCAATCAATGCAAATTTTCACCATGCAAAAAATTTAGTACCGTGAACCCGTAGTTGACCGCTTTACTTGCCCACTTATAATGCGCCCAGTGCTCTGTGGAGGGGCACCAGCAGGCTTACCGGCCGCTGACGCGCTGCACAACATGCTGCAGCGCACACAAAAACATAATCTTTCAACGGGTCCAGTCTGCGGTGTTTCCGACAGGCGTTCGGGCGGCCCACCTCAACATCTGTGGCGGCGATGGCCGCCCATGCCCGACCTGTAGTTTGCTGTGACCGGCCAGTCAACTTATCTCTGGCCTTCACAAGGTTTGCGATGCAAGCCTCCGCTGTGCGGGCAACCAGAAGTCTTGTGAGTATCGCGTCTTAAGCCAAAGCGGTGAACTGCTGGCTGCGCGGTATGCGGATTGACACATAAGCATTTTTGCGGAGAGTGGAAGAATGACCATTCAGCAGAATCACATCGCGCTGGTCGCGGTGAATGAAGCGCCAACACAGCTTGAGCCTGCTGTGGTGCGCGTTCCAGATTCCAAAGCCTTGCTGGCCAAGCGCATGCGCATTGCAAGTTTGGTAGCCATTGCATTTGCCGGTTTAACTTTTGCGCTGCGGCCTTCTGTATTTACCGCGCCGGGCGATGCTGCGCCGGCGCTGGCAGGCAGCTTGCCTGCGGTGGCCTACACCTCCGCTGCGGCGCCAGCATCCGCCAGCGAGCAGACGCCTGCCAGCATGACCGGCTTGCCGGGCAAACAAGAGCAAAACCTGGTGAATTACCTGGCCCGCAAGTGGCGCGTGGCCGAAGGCGCGGTGGCGCAAGTGGTGCAGACGGCGGTGCGCGCGGGCAAAGAGCACAAGGTCGATCCGCTGTTGATTCTGGCGGTGCTGTCGGTGGAATCCGGCTTTAACCCCTATGCAGAAAGCCATGCCGGCGCGCAGGGCCTGATGCAGATCATGACCAGCGTGCACAAAGACAAATTCGAGCGCTTTGGCGGCGAGCATGCAGCGCTGCACCCCGTGGCCAACATCTTCGTTGGCGCGCAAATCCTGGCCGATCTGCGCCAGCGCGGCGGCTCGGTGGAGCAGGCGCTCAAGCTGTACGTGGGCGCCGGCAACATGGAAACCGACGGCGGCTACGGCGCGCGCGTGCTAGGCGAGCGCGGCCGCATCGTCAACGCCACGCAAGGCAAATACGACTTCACCACCCCGGGCTTTGGCAATCCGCCCGTGGCTGCCGCGCCTGCACCGGCCGCGCCCGCAATGGTCAAGACGGCGGTGCAAGAAGCGTCCAAACCGGCTGAATCCGTCACGCCGGCGGAGTCTGCGCCGGTGAAAGACGCGGCCAAAGAGGTAGACGCCAAAGCGGAGAAAGTCGCAGCGATCTAAAGCACCACGCAGGTTTGATGCGCCTTTTCAAGCAAAAATGGCTGAAAAGGCGCATGGATATTGCGTCATTCGTTTTTGGTCTTGTGCCAAAAGAACGCGGTAGCGGCCTTTTTGGACCGTTACCGCGAGGGTAAGGCAAAGCGTGATCCCTACACGCCTTGCGAGGGAGGCCTTGGGTTCAGGGCAGCAATCAGCCCATGAAGCCCAGGTTTGTGTTGCTGAACTCGCCGATGTTGGGCAGTACCAGGCGCATGTCTGAGTCGGTCGTTACGCCAAACCAGCGCGCCAGCGTCGCGGCGTATTGGTCCACCGATGTGGTTGGCACCGTTCGCCCACTACCGACGTCATCTGCATTGCCGAGCCCCATTTGCGGAAAGCTGCCGTAATAGCGCTTGCCCCGCACCGCGCCGCCCATAATGAAATGGTGGCCACCCCAACCATGCTCCGAACCATCGCCATTGCTGGTGAGCGTGCGGCCAAAGTCAGAGGCGGTGAAGGTGGTGACTTGGTTGGCTACTTGCAGCGTGTTCATGGCGTCATAGAAATACTTTAGCGCGCTGGCCACTCTTGCGTGCAGCACGGGTAGTCGGTCTAGTTGACTGTCATGAGTATCAAAGCCGCCGAGCTCAACAAAAAAAACTTGGCGCTTGACACCTAGGGTGTTGCGCGCGGCAATTACGCGCGCAACTACGCGCAATTGCGCCGCCAGCATGTTGTTGGCTCCTTCGGGGATGGGCAAGTCTGGTACGCTCATCAGAGCAGTGGCAAGTGTTACGTCGGCGTTGATCGAGCGGGCGGTGGTATTTGCATGATCTTGCGCAAACAAATGATTTCCGCCGGTTGTAATCAGGCTTTTCACGGCCGCTGATGCGGTGTTCGACCCAAACACGCTGCCGTTGATTGCGGAAATACGAATAGAGCCCTGTGTGCTGAGCTGATACGCAACGACCGTTTGCCCGGCCAGCCATATCGTGCTGCCTGAAATAGAGTTGGCGGTAAAAATGCCATTGGCATTGCCGTTCGCAAACAAATCACCCAAGCGACCACCCCAACCGTACGAGGCTCCTTCCGGCGCGCTGGCCTGCCAGATGGATTGCTGATCGTTGTGCGAAAACAGCTTGGGCGGCAGTGGTACTGCGGCGTTTCTAAACTGCGTCGGAGTAGTAGGCACCGCGAGCGGGCCAACGTTAGCCAGCACCGCCAGCTTGCCAGCGTCCCAGATGCCTTTGAGCGGCGCCATTTCTTTGGGTAGCGCAAACTTGCGACCCGCGTTCGC
>JBJOQV010000023.1:0-5020 GCA_046049785.1 Pseudomonadota bacterium | reverse complement strand
ACCGGGCCGATCAAGACCATTGGCGACAGCAATGTGGACGTGGCGCTTCACACCGACGTGGTATCTACCATCACCATCAACGTGATTGGCGAGACCGCGTAAGTTTTTCGTATCGTTCACTTGGTGCAGTTGGTTTAAATGCGCAAGCGATACAAAGGCCGGGGCAACCCGGCCTTTTGTTTTTCGTAGCGGCCTTTTCATTGCATCGCAATCACGAAGCAGTCGTAGCGCTGATACGCAATATCCATGCGTATTTCTGAGCAAAAATGCCTGAAAACCCGCATGGAATATGCGTGGTCATTTTGTGCGCGCGCGGATAACGTGTAGTTATCCCAAGTTGTTCCGCTGTTGCAAACAGCTCTTCCACAGCTTGTACACAGCTTATGCACAGCAGATGTAAATCTGGGAGTTGGCGCCTTCTTAACCATGTTAAAGGCACCGTTTTCAGAGGGAAAAGGCATAAACTGCGCGACTCGCTCAATCGCTGCAGACCACAAGAAAACCGATGAATTCGCCCCTCGATATGCGCGGCGCCGATCCGCAAATGGACGCGCTCAAAACTCCACCTCATTCGGTGGAGGCCGAGCAATCTGTGCTGGGCAGTCTGCTGATTGAAAACGATGCGTGGGACCGCATTGGTGATGTGGTGCGCGAAGATGATTTTTACCGCTTCGACCATCGCCTGATCTTTCAGCATATCGCCCGTCTGGTGGAAAAAAGCCGGCCGGCCGATGTCGTCACGGTGTTTGAGTCGCTGCAAAGCGTGCAGCGCGCCGATGAAGTGGGCGGGCTTGCCTACCTTAACGCGCTGGCTCAGTCGGTGCCGTCGGCCGCCAACATCCGCCGCTATGCCGAGATTGTGCGCGACCGCTCGGTACTGCGCCGTCTGGTGGGTGTGGCCGATGAAATTGCGTCTTCTGCCTACAACCCGCAAGGCAGAGACACCGCGCAGTTGCTGGATGAGGCGGAGTCCAAGGTGTTTGCAATTGCCGAAGACGGCGCGCGCGGGCAGGCCGGCTTTCAGGCGCTGCCCGATGTGCTGACCAGCGTGGTCACGCGCATCGATGAGCTGTATCACCGCGACAATCCTTCCGATGTCACTGGCGTGCCTACCGGCTTTACCGATATGGACAATATGACCAGCGGCCTGCAGCCGGGCGATCTGGTCATCGTTGCTGGCCGGCCGTCGATGGGTAAGACCGCGTTCTCGCTGAACATTGGTGAGCATGTTGCCGTAGACCAGGGTCTGCCGGTGGCGGTGTTTTCCATGGAGATGGGCGCCAATCAACTGGCACTGCGTTTGCTGTCATCCGTGGGCCGGCTTGATCAGCAGCGCCTGCGCACCGGGCGTCTGCAGACTGAGGATTGGCCCAAGCTCACTGCCGGTATTCAGCGCATGCAGGATGCGCAGCTGTTTATCGATGAAACGCCGGCGCTCAATGCACTTGAGCTGCGTGCGCGTGCGCGCCGCCTGGCGCGGCAATGCGGCAAGCTCGGCTTGATCATCATCGACTATCTGCAGCTGATGAGCGCCACCACCAGCGGCGAAAACCGCGCCACCGAAATCTCCGAGATTTCACGTTCTTTAAAAGCGCTCGCCAAAGAGCTGAACTGCCCGGTGATTGCGCTTTCGCAGCTCAACCGCTCGCTGGAACAGCGGCCCAACAAGCGCCCGGTGATGAGCGATCTGCGCGAATCCGGCGCTATTGAGCAGGACGCCGACGTGATTCTCTTTATCTACCGCGACGAGGTTTACAATCCTGACTCGCAAGACAAGGGCAGCGCCGAGATCATTATCGGCAAACAGCGTAATGGGCCAATTGGCACTGTGCGCCTGACCTTCCTGCGGGAACTGACCAAATTCGAGAACTTTGTGGGTGGCGGCAGTTACTGATCGCCAAAGGTAGTGGCCCAACGCGGCCGACAACAATAATGGGGAAGTCATGTTCGGTCGCCTGATGCCGCGCGAAGGTCGCTTTTTTGACCTGTTTAACCAGCACGCAGAAAACATCGTGGAAGGCGCGCACGAGCTGGCTGCGCTCATGGCCAATCTGCACGCCGAGCTTGAGACCCGCGCCCGCAATATCGAGGCCGCAGAAAAGCGCGCCGACAAACTCACACACGAAACCATTGATCTACTGCACAAAACCTTCATCACGCCGCTGGACCGTGATGACATCCACAAGCTCATCAGCAACATGGACGACATTCTGGACTTGATGGAAGATGTCGCGCAGACGATTTATCTTTACGACATCAAGCACATCACACCCGAGGCCAAGCAGCTGGCGGACATCTGCGTATCGTGCTGCGAGCGGGTGAAAACAGCAGTAGGTCTGCTTAAAAGCATGGAAAACGCCGAAGCAATCAGCAAGATCTGCGAAGAGATTGACCGGCTGGAGAGCAATGCCGATCATGTCATGCGCGCGGCGATGAGCAAACTGTTCCGCGACGAGCCCGACACACGCCAGCTCATCAAGCTCAAGGCGATCTACGAGCTACTGGAGCAGGTCACGGACAAATGCGAAGACGTGGCCAACATCATTGAAGGCATCGTGATTGAAAACGCATAACAAGAACGCATAGCGGCTGCCCATGACGACCCTGCAGATCAGCATCTGGACGCTTATCTTCCTGGTGGCGCTGGCGCTGGCGTTTGACTTCATGAATGGCTTTCATGATGCCGCCAATTCGATTGCCACCGTTGTTTCCACCGGAGTGCTTAAGCCCTATCAGGCGGTGCTGTGGGCGGCGTTCTTTAACTTTCTGGCGATTTTTGTGTTTGAACTGAAGGTGGCGGCCACGGTGGGCAAGGGTACGGTCAGCCCGGCCATCATTGACCACTACGTGATCTTTGGTGCGCTGATTGGCGCCATCACCTGGAACATCATTACCTGGTACTTCGGGATTCCGTCCAGTTCATCGCATGCGTTGATTGGCGGCCTGGTGGGCGCCGCCGTAGCCAAAGCAGGCACCGGGTCCTTGATTGCCAGCGGCGTTCTCAAGACAGTTGCGTTTATTTTTATCTCACCAACGCTTGGGCTGCTGCTCGGGTCTTTGCTGATGCTGCTGGTGGGCTGGCTCATGCGCGGCACGCAGCCGCGCCGCGTAGACCGCTGGTTTCGCCGGCTTCAGCTCGCGTCCGCAGCCGCCTACAGCTTGGGCCACGGCGCCAATGACGCGCAGAAGACCATGGGTATCATCTGGATTCTGTTGATCTACGCCGGCACCGTTTCTGCCAGCGATACGCATCCACCGATGTGGGTGATTGTCTCTTGCTATAGCGCGCTGGCGCTGGGCACCATGTTTGGCGGCTGGCGCATTGTCAAGACCATGGGCCAAAAGCTCACCAAGCTGCGGCCGGTGGGCGGTTTCTGCGCAGAAACCGGCGGCGCGCTGACGCTTTTTCTAGCTTCCGGGCTTGGCATACCGGTGTCCACGACACACACGATCACCGGCGCGATTCTGGGCGTGGGTTCATCGCACAAGTTGTCTGCGGTACGCTGGGGACTGGCCGGCAACATTGTGTGGGCTTGGGTATTCACGATCCCCGCCTCAGCCTTTATGGCAGCGGTTGCGTGGTGGGTCGCCCAGTATCTGTTCTGACCGCGGCGGCGCTGCAAATCGTCATCCAGAGCTGCAGTTGGTTCCTGTTCAAACGCATTTCATCGCACTAAGCTCATCGCGCGGGAAGTTATCCCATAGACTTCGGCATCTGACACAACACAGGGAGCCGGCAAGCCATGGCAAAACTCAAAAAGTGGAGCATTGGCGTCATCGTAATTGCTGTACTGGGCGCCGGTGCCAGCGCATTTGTGCTGTCCAAGCAACAAGCATCAGCAAAAAGTGACGGGCCAAAAGGCAAGCAGTCCAAACCGATTGAATTTGTGGCGGCCGAGCTGGAAAAGCCGCGTGTGATGCAGTTGCCGCTGGTGGTGGATTTCACCGGCCCGCTGATGGCGCCAAAAACCGCAACCGTGCGCGCCAAGGCGGCCGCAACGCTACTGACGCTGGACGTGGCCGAGGGTGCACGTGTCAAGGCTGGTCAACGCATCGGACAGCTTGACTTGGCGAGTCTGGCGGCCACCGTGGCTGACCGCGGCGCCGCGTATGAATCCGCCAAAGCATCATTTGACAACGCGCAACGGCAATTCAACGCCAACAAGAATTTGGCGGAACAGAACTTCATCTCGCCTACTGCGCTGGAGAGCCAAAAAACGCAGCTTGAAGCAGCGCGTGCCCAGGTCATGTCTGCACAGGCCAGCCTGACCACTGCGCGCCTCACGCTGCGCGACGCGTCGCTGGTTGCGCCAATCGATGGCATTGTGAGCAAACGGCATGTGGTGCCCGGCGAAAAACTGGCGTTTGATCAGAACATCGTCACCATCGTGGATCTGCGCAAGCTCGAGCTTGCGGGCAGCGTGCCCACGCACGAAGTCACGTTACTTACGACCGGCCAGCCGGTATCGCTGGCGGTGGAAGGCGTTGCAGAGCCGGTGCCGGGCAAGATTGAGCGCATTGCTCCCGCAGCCGAAGCAGGTACGCGCTCCATCGGCGTGTTTGTTGCCATCGATAATCCTAAAGAACTGCTGCGCGCCGGCCAATACGCAACCGCCAAAGTGGATGTTGGCGACCCCAAACCACGGCTCACCGTGCCGGCTACAGCGCTCAGTGCGCTGTCTGGTGAAGAATATGTGTGGACGCTGGAAAAAGATGTGGTCACGCGCCGGATCATTACCACCGGTCGCAAAGACGCTGCATCCGGCCGGGTAGAGGTGCTAAACGGTTTGGCGCCAGATGTGTATGTGCTTGCGGCGCGCTTTGACAATCTGAAAGATGGTGCGCCAGGCAAGGTAGTGGCCGCAAAGGCGCAGGCCGGCGCGTTGCCGCTACCACCCGCCGTAAAGAATTAAGGGGGGCCGTCATGTGGATCACACGCGTCTCCATCAACAACCCGGTGTTTGCCACCATGGTCATGGTGGGCCTGATGGTGCTGGGCATTGTTTCTTACGCACGCCTG
>JBJOQV010000022.1:0-7274 GCA_046049785.1 Pseudomonadota bacterium | reverse complement strand
AGCTTGTTGCGCGGGATGTCCAGGTTGATGTTTTTCAGGTTATGGGTGCGGGCACCGCGTACTTTGATGAATTCCATTGTTTCAGGCCAATCTTTGGAGCAACCGACTATTATCTCAGGTTCGCAATGCATGCAGTACTCCGCGCCCACAAGCCTCCTGACATGAATCCCGCCCTCATGACCGCCACCGAGCGGCGCGCCAGCGCCTCGCTGGCCAGCCTGTATGCGCTGCGCATGTTTGGCCTGTTTGTGGTGCTGCCGGTGTTTGCGCTGGAGGCTGCCAGGTATCCCGGTGGGGACGATCCGGCGCTGGTGGGCCTGGCCATGGGTATTTTTGGCCTGACGCAGGGGCTGCTGCAGATCCCCTTTGGCATGGCGAGCGACCGCTTTGGCCGCAAGCAGGTGATTGTGTTTGGCCTTGCACTGTTTGCCGGTGGCAGCTTTCTTGCCGCGGCGGCCACAGACGTGCACATGCTGCTGCTGGGGCGTGCGCTGCAAGGCGCGGGCGCGATTTCTGCCGCGGTTACCGCGCTGCTGGCGGATCAAACCCGTGATGAAGTGCGCACCAAGGCAATGGCGATTGTCGGCGCCACCATCGGGCTGATGTTTGCACTGTCACTCGTGGCCGCGCCGGTGCTCGGCAGCATCATCGGCTTGTCTGGCCTGTTTGCGCTCACGGGTGTGTTGGCGGCGCTGGCCATTCCGGTGGTGATCTGGATCACGCCGCCCGCGCCGGTGGCGCACAAAGATACGCCGCGCGGCAACTTGAAAGATGTGCTCAAAATCACAGAACTGCTGCGGCTGGATTTTGGCGTGTTTGCGCTGCACGCCGCGCAATTTGCCATGTGGGTCGCGCTGCCGGGGTTGCTCGTGAGCGCGGGCCTGGCCAAGCCGGATCACTGGATGATTTATCTGCCCACGGTGCTGGCCAGTTTTGTGGTGATGGGCGCGGTGCTGTTTCCGCTGGAGCGGCGCGGGCTGCTCAAGTACGCCATGCTTGGCTCAATCCTGCTGGTCACGCTGGTGCAGTTTGGCTTTGTGGTGGCGCCGGCTTCCGCGTGGGTGCTGGCGGCGCTGCTGTTTGTCTTTTTCTGCGGGCTGAACATTCTGGAAGCCTGCCTGCCCTCTGCGGTCTCGCGCGTGGCGCCGGCCAACGCACGCGGCGCGGCGCTGGGCGTGTACAACATGTTGCAGTCACTCGGGTTCTTTGCCGGCGGCGCTTTAGGCGGCGTGATTGCAAAAACCTGGGGTCCGGGCGCCGTATTTGTTTTTGCGGCACTATTATTAGGGCTGTGGCTGGTGGTGGCGTGGGGCATGGCCGCCATTGGCGTAAAGCCCGGCACACCACCGGCAGACCATATTCAGGAGAACTCATCATGGCAAGCGTCAACAAAGTCATCCTCGTAGGCAACCTGGGGCGCGACCCAGAGGTGCGGTACACGCCCGACGGCGCGGCGATTGCCAACGTATCCATCGCCACCACCAGCAAGTACAAAAACAAAGCCGGCGAGATGGTGGAAGAAACCGAATGGCACCGCGTCACCTTCTTTGGCCGCTTGGCCGAGATCGTGGGCGAATATCTCAAGAAAGGCCGCTCCATCTACGTGGAAGGCCGCTTGAAGACGCGCAAGTACACCGACAAGGACGGCGTAGAAAAATACGCCACCGACATCATTGCGAGCGAAATGCAAATGCTCGGCAGCCGTGAAGGCATGGGCGGCCCAAGCAGCAGTGGCGACGATGAAGGATTTTCAGGCGGATCATCCCGCCCGGCTGCGCGCCCTGCTGGCAAGCCTGCCGGCAAACCCGCGCCGAGCATGGCGGAGATGGATGACGATATTCCGTTTTAACGCGCAGCGTTAAAACGGAATTCCGGCTGTGCCGGATTCCTAAAGGGCGGACACCCTCCGTAACCCTCTCGCCATGCGGGAGGGAGTGACTTTCAATATGCGTCTGCGCAATATCCATGCGCCTTTCGGGGCAAAAATGCTTGAAAAAGCGCATGGATATTGCGTAGAACACCTTCAAGCTGCCTCTTGACCGCCAATAAGTAGGTTGAACTTGGCATTCTGAGCTGTCATTCCCGCGCAGGCGGGAAACCAGGCTTATCTGGTGCTGCGCTAAGTGCTAAATACGCCTAGATTCCCGCCTGCGCGGGAATGACAACATCATCACTTAATTGTCATATCAGTCCACCCGCAAATCCGTTTGTAATGCCCCGGTGCGCGACGGTCAGCCTTTCTCTCCAGGAGGCTGTGGCGTCGCGGGCGACCTGTGCATCTGCCAGCCGAACGATTTGGACTCGCGCACTTTAAAGTCGCCGGGCACTTTGAACAGCGCCGCATCCGGCTCGCCGCGCTTTAAGTTGGTGAGCTTGTAAATCGTCTCGCCGCTGCGTGGATCAAAATCGCGTGCGTAGACGGTGAGCATCAGGTCGGGCGACGTCCACTTTTCACTGGTGATGACAATCGGTTTCTCATTGCCGAACTTGCCGGCCTCGATAGTCCAAGTGGTTTTTTCACCGTTGGCACGCACGCCGTCAAACTCTTTGCTGCCCAGGCTGGTCTGCACGCCCTGGCCGCGCGGCGTGAACATGCGCACGTTCATCGGCGGCAGCGGTACCAGCGGCGCCGCAGGCGGCAAGGGCGCTGCACCCGTGGAAGGTGCGGGCGGAACTGGTGGCGCGGGCGGAGCCGGCGGTACTGGCATCCCGGGCATGGCAGGCATGTTCTCGCCGTTCATGCGGATCACATACACCTCTTTGCGCGGCACGCCTTTGCCATCGCTCGTCACCGTTTCGGTCACGGATTCTGTAATCACTACCGGGTCGGCGGTGGCCTTAGCGCTGCCGGTTTTGTCTGCGGCGCCGGACTTGATGCGCTCGCTCAAGCCCTTGGCCCACTCGCGCATGCGCTCTGCATATTCGCGCCAGGCGCTGCTATCCACACCATCCAGGCCAAACCGGTTGCTGCTCATCTGCACCGCGCTCTTGTTTTGCAGATCGAGCGACCAGTTCTTGCCCGCCACCGGATCGCGCAGATACACCACCTTGCGCTCGCCGCGTTCGGTTTCCTGGCGGGTGCGGCCTTCGCCATCGCGGCACCAGCGCGTGGTGGATTTTTTGACGACCCGGTTGCCATCGGCCAGCGTTTGCACGTTTTCATTCACCGCGTCGGCGCAGTAGGGCGCGCCCTTCACCACGCGGCTGCCGGCCATCTCGCGGCCCGCAAATAAAGTGTCAGTGTCACCCATCAGCACGTGCATCTCGCGCGAGAGCTCGCCAAGCGCACCGCCGGCCTGCGCCATCACCGTCTGCAACTCGGGCGTGAGGCGCTCCATCAGCGACTCCAGCTCACTGCGCTGCTGCGCGTGCGCGGGTAATGCCGCAAGCAGCAACAAGGACAACAAAGATTTTTTCATAGCCAATACCCCAAACTCATTGAACAAACCGAACCGCCAGCACTTCGCCAGACGGATTCACCAGCATTTCTGCGCGCACCGTGTCGCCGGCGCGCGCCGGGTCGTACGGCAGGCCCATGGCAGACAAGCTTGCGCGCGGCACATCGGTAGCCACCACCCAGCCCAGGCTTTGGGTGCTCATGCGTTCACTGCCCACCAGCGGCATGAACGATGTAGCCACCTGCGTGGCTGCGCGCGCGCCGCTTTGCGCCGCCTGCCCCAGCAGCAGCGCGGCGCCGCCAGCCAGTACGCCAACGATCAGTGCCAGCGACGCAATGCGCGCCTGCCTCACCTGCCCGCCGGAAATGATCCAGCCCAGCGTGCGCTCTTCAATCCAGCCGGCAAGCGTGGCGCGCTGCCGTGCAGCGCGCGGCGGTAACGCAGCCAGCACCGTGCTTTGCACATACGGCGGCGGCAGTTGCTGGGCGAGCGTCTGCCGCCCTTGGTGCAGGGCGTGCGCGAGCGTCGTGGTTGCCTGACGATCGGTAGAGGACGAAGAAGTGCTCATACGTGTATTCCAATTGCGGTGGGCGCGCCCAAAAGTTCCGCCAATTTTTTCTTGGCGCGGTGTAAGCGCGTGCGCAGCGTGTTCAGCTCAATGCCGGCCAGCGCGGCGGCGTCTGCATAACTCATCTCCTGCAGCTCCACCAGCACCAGCGCTTCGCGAAACGCCACCGGCAATTGCGCGATGGCGGCCATCAGGGCGGCGTGATCGCTTTTGGCAACCAGCAGGCTGCCCGGGTCTTGGGTGTCGGCGGCTTCTTCCGTGAGTGCATCGAGCGGGTCATGTGTGTGGCGGATAGCAGCCAGCACGTGGTGGCGCGCAACACCCATCAAGTATCCCTGCAGAGTGCCTTTGCTCGGATCAAAGCTGCTGGGCCGCCGGGCAAACGCAATGAAGGTGTCTTGCGTCACATCAGCCGCAGTGGCTTCGTTGCCGCACATCGCCAGTGCGTAGCGGTACACGCGGACGGAATCGCGGCGATACAGGTCCGCCAGCGCTGCACCGTCGCCCGTGCCAATGCGGCGCGCAAGCTGCGCGGAACTGATGTCGCCAGTATCTCTGGCTGATGAGGCACTAGGGAAAAAGAGCATGCGGAGTATGTGTTGTTTGACCTCTATTGTCTGCTGTGGTGCTGAAGGTTCCCGTTGAAAGTAAGGCGCTTCGCTTTGCACAGGCACCTCAACCTTAAGGTTCGTCGGCCGCCAGCATGCGCCGCTGAGAATTCCTCTTCTAACCGAAGGCGTGCATCAAGAACTCAAGACCTATGGGTTTGATGCGTTGCACAAATGATTTTGATTGATTTATTTTATGATTTGGTTAGTATTCCGAAACCAAACATGGTCACTACCAATGACATCCACTCCCACCATCGCTGAAATCGCCCGCCTGGCTGGCGTCGGCACGGCTACGGTCGATCGGGCGCTGAACGGACGCCCGGGAGTGAATGCCGAGACTGTCGAGCGGGTCATGCACGCAGTGGCGAAGCTCGGTGCGCCGCCACAGCCAGGCCGTCCCCGTCGTAGCGAGAAATTTCGGTTTGCGTACGTACTGCCTTCAGATCCCAGCCCGGTGTTTGGTTTGATTGAAAGGCAGATTTCACAGTCCGCAGGTGATTTTCGGCATCAGCACATCACCGAGATCACGCATCGTTTTGATGCCCGCGACCCCGAGCAGTTTGCGGCAGACCTTGCGCGCTTGAGTGATTGCCACGGCATCGCCCTGCTGGCGCCCGATCTACCGCCCATCAAGTTAGCCGTGAATGAATTGGTTCGCGCGGGAGTACACGTGGTCACGCTATTCTCTGATGTAGCCGGTTCAATGCGCGAAACCCATGTCGGTGCAGACAACCGTGCTGCCGGGCGAACGGCCGGGCTGTTGCTAGCGAGAATGGCGCAAGCAGACCGGCGCGACCTGCTGCTGCTCAGTTCACAGGCTACACGCTTATCAGCAGAGATCGAGCGCCGCATCGGTTTTGCGCAAGTGCTGGAAGAGCAGTTTCCTCAATTGCGCATGGTGCGTGTGCCGGATCTACCCGCCGATGACGCAGGCGCCGCAGCCGCGTTGAAACAGTTCTTGGGCCAAGACATTGATCTGGCCCGGATCGCAGGTATCTACAACGTTGGTTCCGGTGGCAGTGGCGTGGTGCAGGCGTTCGCGGAGAAGGGCTTGGCTTCAGCGGCCGGTGTGATCCTGCATGACCTTACCGAAGAGCATCGCGCTTTGCTGCGCACCGGTGCTCTGTCGTACCTACTCCACCAAGATATTCACTACTGTGTTTTAACCGCGGCCCGAGTATTAAAGGCGCTGTGCGAGAACGTTCGCGGCGCACTTAGTGTTGCGCAGCCGCATATTGAAATCCTGACCTCCGAAAATCTTCACTAAGCGGATGCCGGATGTTTGCTAAACATTTTCACTACTACGACGGAGACAGACAATGAAACTGAGCTTTAAAAAACTCCCGCGGCTCGCCGCTCTCACCCTCGCCACCATGCTGTCATTGAGCACCACCGCAGCACAAGCGCAGGGTAAGACGATCACTTTGTGCTGGGCAGCTTGGGACCCCGCCAACGCCTTGGTCGAGCTATCAAAAGACTTCACCGCAAAGAGCGGCGTGAATATGAAGTTCGAGTTTGTGCCATGGCCCAACTTTGCCGACCGCATGCTTAACGAGCTCAACTCCAAAGGCAAGCTGTGTGATCTGATTATTGGCGACAGTCAATGGATCGGCGGCTCGGCCGAGAGCGGCCATTATGTCAAGCTCAATGACTTCTTCGCCAAAGAAGGCATCAAGATGACGGACTTCGCACCTGCGACCGTGACCGGCTACGCTGAATGGCCAAAGAACACACCGAACTACTGGGCGCTGCCCGCAATGGCCGATTCAGTGGGCTGGACCTATCGCCGCGACTGGTTCGCCAAGCCTGAGTTGCAGGCCGAATTCAAGAAAAAGCATGGTCGCGATCTCGCGCCGCCAAAGACCTGGGCCGAGTTCAAGCAGGTATCTGAATTCTTTCAGGGCCGCATGATTGACGGCAAGAAGGTCTATGGTGCCTATGTTTTCACTGAGCGCGGCAGCGAAGGAATCACGATGGGCGTAACCAACGTCCTGTATCCGATGGGGTTCAAATATCAGGATCCTTCCAAACCTTATGCGATGGATGGGTTCGTCAATTCCCCCGACGCCGTGAAGGCGCTGGAGTTTTACAAGTCGATCTATAAAGGCAGCACACCGCCCGGTCTCACCAACGCGTATATGGGCGAGGGTCTGGATGCTTTCAAATCCGGCCAAGTTGCGATGATGATGAACTGGTTCGCCTTCTTCCCTGGTCTGTCCAAAGACCCTAAGGTGGGCGGCGACAAGATCGGCTTCTTTACGAACCCTTCGGACAAAGGCAAGGGCGTGCAGCTCGGCGGCCAAGGAATTTCTGTTGTTTCTTATTCGGCTAACCGCAATGAAGCGCTGCAATACATCAAGTGGTTTGCTGATCCAGCGGTGCAGAAGAAATGGCAGGCCATTGGGGGCTCCTCTGCAGCCAAGGCGGTGCTGAACGATCCGGCCTATCCAAAAAGCTCACCTTTTGCGCAAGCGTTTCTTGATTCAATGGGCATGGTGGTCGATTTTTGGGCAGAACCTTCCTATGCTCAGCTAATGCTGGCCATGCAAAAACGCATGCATGACTATGTTGTGGCGGACAAGGGTACTGCCAAAGAGGCGCTGGATGGTCTCGTAGCGGATTGGAAAAAAGTCTTCAAAGACGACGGCAAACTGAAGTAAGCCTCACCTTGCACTGGCGCCACATCGCTGCGCGCGA
>JBJOQV010000021.1:0-2553 GCA_046049785.1 Pseudomonadota bacterium | reverse complement strand
TGCCGGTCTTGGCTTCGGCCAGCGCGCGCTGCGTGACTTCGGGCTTGAGATACCAGTTGGTCGCGCCGGCTTCATCGTCTTTGCCCCACAGTTTGTTTGGCCACCACTTATCACCCAGCGGCGTGTCCATGCTGTTGCCAATCACCCAGGGTTTGCCTTTGCAGGTTTTCCAGTCTTTGTCCGAGCACGCCCATGCGGGCGATGCGAAGAAGGTTGTCAATACAACTGCCAAAGCAAGGTTCTCAAGCTTTTTCATGCGTTGTGTCTCCTGTGGGCTTACTGCGTTTGAACTTGTGGCGATGAAACTTGCGGCGGACCGCCGTGGCAAATTTTCCGCTCGTAGCCAATATCGTGGCAGTGATAGCTCGCGGGATGCGCACCGGCTTCGGCTGCTTGCATTGAGATCAGAAGGCGATGCGCCGGCAAGTGCTGCAGCTCTGCTGCGCGCGCCAGCCAGGCTTTTGCCGCAACCGGATCTTGCGCCACCTGCTGGCCTGCGAGGTAGCACAGCCCAGCCTGAAAATAGGCCTGCGCCGCATGCGTCTCACCAGGTGATTGTGTTTTAGCCGCTTCAATCTGCGCCGCGCAGGACTGCTCAACGCCGGCGTTCTTGCTGCGCTGCGACTCCATCCAGCCGCCAATGTCTGCGGCCAGGGCAGTAGACATGCCATTGAAGCTAAAAAGGCAGGAAAAAAATGCCGTGTACGCAATACTGGTGCGGGTTTTCAGCCAAAAATGCTTGGAAATGCCCATGGATATTGCGTCCCGTGTTTGTATGGCGAGGCGTTCAAACCTATTTCTACGCCTGAACGCCGTGCCGCGCAAGGTCTTGCGAAAACGTGGCCGGCGCTGCGCTTGATTACCTGCTTGTAAATGCGAAATCCACCTCCGGCTTGCGCCCGCTGACGATGAGCGCGATGCTTTTGCCCGAGCCGCAAGAGTGCGTCCAGCCCAGCGTGCCGTGGCCGGTGTTGAGGAACAGATTAGGCAGTTTGCTGCGGCCGATGATCGGCACGTTGCTGGGCGTGGCGGGCCGCAGGCCGGTCCAGAACTGCGCCTGGCGCGCATCGCCCGCGCCGGGAAAGAGCTGCTCAACACGCTTGACGATCGCTTCGCAGCGCACCCGGTTTAGGTCGCGGTCGTAGCCGTTGAGTTCTGCCGTGCCGGCAATGCGCAGGCGGTCGGCCAGGCGCGAGAACACCAGCTTGTATTCATCATCGGTGAGCGAGACCTGATGCGCCATTGACGTGTCCTTCACCGGCATGGTGACCGAATAGCCCTTGGCCGGATAAATCGGCAGCGAAATGCCCAGCGGCTGCGCATACAGCGGGCTTAGGCTGCCCATCGCCAGCACATACGCATCCGCGCGCAGCTGCTTGAAGCGGCCCTCGCTGTCGGTGGCTTCCACATGGTCGAGCGCGCCGCCGGCTTGCCGCAGCGCGGTCACGGTGTAGCTCATCAAAAATTGCACGCCATCAGCCTCGCAGCGTTTGACCAGTTCGCGTGCGAAGCGGTTGGCGTCGCCCGATTCATCCTCAGCGGTGTAGGTCGCGCCGGCCAGTTGCGGGCGGACGTGGGCGAGTGCGGGTTCGAGCTTGACCGCTTCGTCGGCCGAGATCACACGCCGGTCGCAGCCCAGCGCACGCATCTGCGCTGCCGGCGCTTCGGCGCCGTCGAACTCTTTTTGGCTCGTGTAAAAGTGCAGAATGCCTTGCGTGCGCTCGTCATACGCAATGCCAATGTCGCGCCGCAGTTGCTGCAGTGTGTCGCGGCTATAGGTGCCCAGGCGCACGATCTGCGCGATGTTGTGGCGCGTGCGCGCAGGCGTGCATTCACGCAGGAACTGCAGGCCCCACAGCCACTGCCGCATGTCGGCGCGGACGCGAAACAGCAGCGGCGCATCCTCCTTGCCCAGCCACTTGAGCACCTTGAGCGGCGCGCTTGGATTGGCCCAGGGTTCGGCGTGGCTGACCGAAATCTGGCCGCCGTTGGCAAAGCTGGTTTCCGCGGCGGGCGAGGCTTGGCGATCAACGACGGTCACGTCATGACCTTGCTGGCGCAAAAAATAGGCAGACGTAACGCCGAGCAGGCCGGCGCCTAGAACGATCACTTTCATGAAGCAAACTCCCAAAGAGTGGCTGCGAACGGGTAAGGTCATTCGCTTGCCGCTCCCCCTGTCCTTGATACCTGAGAGATTCAGCGCAGACCGGCGGCCTGCGCCTTGCTCCTTCGGTGCGTCACGGATGTGACGGCTCTCCAGACGGCGTTGGTAGGGTGCAGTACGGAACCTGAGCGTGCATGGGAGTTTGCGCCTTCGGTGGCTCCGGCCGTGGCCGGAGCGCTCTCCTGCGGAATCGGGTCAGCAAGCGGTCTTGTCGGCTCCTGATGGTTGGGCGATGGGCTCGGGTGCGGACCTTACTGCGGCTGCAGGTTGATCTGCTTGGCAATGGCGCGGTAGCGCGCGGTCTCGGACTCGAAGAACTTGGCCGACTCGGCCAGCGTCATCGGCGCCGCGGCCACCTGCGTCTGCGCGGCCAGTTGCGAGCGCACGGA
>JBJOQV010000020.1:0-2946 GCA_046049785.1 Pseudomonadota bacterium | reverse complement strand
CTTGCTGTCAGACAGGGGCTCCTTGGCGCTTTCGGCTGCGATCAGTTGCTTGATCAGCTCGCGCACGGCGGTGGATGATGCAGCGCCGCCGGCATCCGTATCCAGGCTCGAGCCAAAGAAGTATTTCAGCTCAAACGTACCAAACGATGTGAGCATATACTTCTGTGTAGTGACTCGCGAAATCGTCGATTCGTGCAGCCCAAGCTGGTCTGCGATCTCGCGCAGCACTAGCGGCCGCATCGCCACAGCGCCGTGGGTGAAAAAGCCTTTCTGGCGGTCGATGATGGCCTGCGAAACCCGCAGAATCGTGTCAAACCGCTGCTCGATGTTCTTGATCAGCCAGCGCGCTTCCTGCAACTGCGCGGCCAGGTTGGTGCCGCCTTCGCCCAGCTTGCCGCGCTGGTCTTTCAAAATGCGCGCATAGGCGTCGTTGATTCCCAGCTTGGGCATGACCATACCGTTGAGCTGGGCTTTCCAGCCACCGCGCGTCTTGACCGCCATCACGTCCGGCGCAATGTAGTTGGACTCCACATCGGCAAAGCGTGCGCCCGGATGCGGGTCCAGCAGCTTGATCGCAGCCTGTGCGCAGCGCAGGTCTTCATCGCTGCACTTGGTCAGGCGCTTGATCTTGGCGTAGTCGCGCGCGGCCAGCAGCGGCAGATGCTGCCGCACCAGGTTTAGCACCAGTTGCAGCACGCGTTTGTCCAGTTTGCGGATGGCGCTGCCCGCCTCGCTATGCAGAATCTGCAGCGCCAGGCATTCACTGGCATCGCGCGCGCCCACGCCGGCCGGATCAAAGCTCTGCAATAGCTTCAGCGCGGACTTCAGGTCATCATGAATCTGCTCAAACGCTTCGGGCGTGAGCTTTTCACCCAGCAGTTTGGCGGCCGCCACGGCAATCTCATCCATGTCCGCGGTTAGATAGCCGTTTTCATCCAGCGACTCGATCAGCACGCCAAGCAGCATGCGGTCGCGCGTGCCCGCTTGCGACAAGCGCGCCTGCTCCATCAAATGCTCTTGCAGGCTGACCGACTGTCCCGCCAATTGCGGGCCGTCGCGGTCATCGTCATCGCTTTGCGGCCGGCCCCAGTCGGTGCTGCCTCCGGCGCTACCGTAGTCAAACCCGTTGTCCGCGCCGCTTTCTGCATCGTTCCAGGATTCACTGCGTTCTTCGCTCGCTTCAGCGCCGCCGGGCGAAGGTGCATCGTCTTGCGCCGCGCCGGCGCGCGATTCCACAAGCTGGCCGGAGCTGGTCAGGGTGACGCGCCCCGCAGCCATCGGATCTTCCAGCCGCTCCAGCAGCGGGTTGTCGTTCAGCGCACGCTCGACTTCTTCGGCCAGCTCAAGCGTAGACAGCTGCAGCAGCTTGATCGACTGCTGCAACTGCGGCGTGAGCGCCAGGTGCTGGGAGAGCTTGAAACCGAGAACCTGCTTCATGGTGGGGCTTAGCTTGCCGTAACCCGCGTCGGGTTACGGCCATATGCTCCCTCCCTTGCTTGCAGGGGAGGGCGGGGGGTGGGGTTCAGCCGCTGGAACATCGTTTCGCGCGCACAAGGCTACATGCGGAAGTGCTCGCCGAGATAGATCCGGCGCACTTCCTCGTTGGCGACAATCTGATCGGGCGTGCCTGCGGCCAGCACCGTGCCCGCATTGATGATGTAAGCGTGGTCGCAGATGCCCAAGGTCTCACGGACATTGTGGTCGGTGATCAGCACACCAATTTGGCGCTGCTTCAGAAAGCGGATGATGCGCTGAATCTCCAGCACCGCAATCGGGTCTACGCCCGCAAACGGCTCATCCAGCAGGATAAAGCGCGGGCTGGTGGCCAGCGCGCGCGCGATCTCCACGCGGCGGCGCTCACCACCGGACAGGCTCATCGCCATGTGCGTGGCCAGGTGGCTGATCTGCAAATCTTCCAGCAGCGCGGCCAGGCGCTCCTTGAGCGCCGCGCGCGCCAGCGGTTTGCCCTGCGCGTCGTGCTGCAGCTCCAGCACGGCGCGAATATTGTCTTCCACCGACAGACGGCGAAAGATCGACGCTTCCTGCGGCAGGTACGACAGTCCCAGCCGCGCGCGCTTGTGCATCGGCAGGCGCGCAAGGCTGGCACCATCAATCACGATCTCGCCGCCATCGCTGGCCACCAGGCCCACGACCATATAGAACGTGGTGGTCTTGCCCGCGCCGTTGGGGCCAAGCAGGCCAACCACTTCGCCGCTTTTGACTTCCAGCGACACGTCTTTGACCACCTGCCGTTTGCCGTAAAACTTTTTCAAGTTGGCAACCCGCAGTGCAGACGCCGCCGCATCTGCCGCAGCAGCCGCTTGCACAGGCTGCGCTTCGCTCACTTTTTCACCTCGCCGGCTTTGGCCGGTGCGGGCGTGGGGCTTACCTTGGGTGTGAGAATGATGCGGCCGCGGCCATCTTTCAAGCCCGACTCTGCGCCGCCTTCCACTTCAAACTGCTCGATCTTGTTGTCGTAGAAAATGCGCGCACCGCGCGCTTCATTGATGATGGTGTTTTGCGGATCCACCGTGCGCAGAATCGCCTGCTTCACAAACACCACCGTGTCAGCCTTGCCGTCAAACTCGATACGGTCTGCCTCGCCGGTGACAAACTCGTTCACGCCTTCGCGCTTTTGCCGGAAGGTGGCGGTCGCGCCCGGCTTGCCGGTGGCCACCATGAATTGATAGCCCTGCGGATCTTGCTTGACTTCCAGGCGCGTGGCGGTGAGCCGGATCGTGCCTTTGGTGAGCACGACATTGCCTTCGATGATCTGCGTTTGCGACAGCTCGTTCATCGTTGCTTTGCCAAAGTACTCAATGTCGGCGGGCTTGTCTTTGTCTGCCTTTTCTGCAAACGCGGGGCCGCTAAGTGCTGCTGCAAGCATGCCGGCGGCCAAATTCATCCAGGGTTTCATTCCATCATTCCTTCATCATACCGCACGCG
>JBJOQV010000019.1:0-11334 GCA_046049785.1 Pseudomonadota bacterium | reverse complement strand
ACGTTTGCAGGATTGCGCGGATCCTGCGCGCTCTTACTGGCGGTAACCTGATCAAAGGCTGTAAGCGTCGCGGCCGCCGTCCCGGCTATACGGGTACCAACGCGTGGGTTAGCGCTGGTATAGTCGAGATTGTTGACAGTATTGTTATACGTGCCGTCATTGTTGACCGTGACTGGAACGGTGATGGTACAGGTCGCGCCTACAGCAACACCAATGCCGCTGCCGTTTACAGCGCTGGAACCGTTTGATGCTGTGATTGTGCCCGCAGGCAAACATCCGGCGCTCTGCGTAGCGGTTCCGGCCACGGTCATTTGGCCGCCGCCGCCCACTCTCGCCGGCAATGCGTCGGTAAAGCCAACGGCGCTCAGTGCGAAAGCCGAACGATTCTGCAAGCTAATCGTCATGGTCACGACTTCACCGGCGCGGGCGGTGCTTGGATTGAAGCTCTTGCTTGCCAACAACGGCGATTGAACGATGATGTTGGCCGTCGCCGCAGGATTGGTCAGGCTGCGGTCATTGGGGATGCTGCCAGCAGGGATGGTATTGGTTTGATTCGAACCGTTGCCGTTCGTGGAATTGCCGCGCACAACCCAGGTGATTGTGCAGGTTCCGCCGCCGGCGATTCGCGTGTTCGCGGGAAACGTGATGGTGGTGTTGCCGGAGTTGCCACTCGCAGTGGCGTTGGTCGCGGCAGTTGGCGATCCGCCTGCAGAGCACTGAATGCTAGGAATCGTGTTGACAAGACTCGCATCCTGCGCAATCACATTGCCCGGCAGGTTTTCCCCGATGCTGCTGATCGTCAGCGGCGAGCCGCTATTGGGATTGCTGATCACAATCGTGATAGTGCTCAGCTCACCCATCCGGATGGTACTTGGCGCAAAACTCTTGGTCACGCCGAGGTTTTCCAGCTTCACAACCTGGATGGAGCGGATGCCCGCCTGCGCGTTGCTCACGGAGCCCACACCAGCTTCCGTGCCCACGTAGCCGGTGTTGGCCGCGATCGTATTGTCCAGCGTGGCCACATTGCCAGGCGCGGCACCGGTGGGGCCGATCACGCGTATGTCCACCTGTACCCGGCAACTGCCGGCCGTGGGGCCTGCTTGGGCGGGAATCTGCCCGCCGCTGTAACCAAAGGTGCTGCCGCCAGGTGTTGCATTGGGTGTGGGCGTACCGCAGCCAGCGCCGGCGCTGAAGTTGGCCGGGCTTGCGATTACCATTCCGGCAGGCAAGTTGTCCACCAGCGTGCCGCCGGTGACTATATTGCCGCTGTTGAGGACGGTGACGCTCATGGTCACGATGTCGCCCTGATTCACCTGCGTGACGGGATTGGTGGTGCCTTGCGCGTTGAAGTTTTTGGATACTGACACGGCCGCGTGCGTGGCCAGCGGCAAAAGCAAGGCAAGTCCAACGGCCGATTGCGCGCGCAACGCCCGCGACAGCGCATGGCGCGCGGTTTGGATCAAGCGGTTCATGCGTTGCGACGGGAAGCTAGCTCGGTACGGGCTTGCGCAGCTAGGACGATCTGACATTTGAAATTCCCTATGAACCAACGGGCCTGATTGGCCGGGCCAAGCACTGGCTATCCATCAGCCAGGGATATTCGGCCGGTTAAACATCGATACCCAATATCCACAAGGGTTTCCAAGCAAGATCCTCTTGAAAAGCGCATGGATACTGCGTCAGCATCATTTTTAAGCGTCACACCTGTTAAACTCTGATAGGTTTGTTACACGCGATCAACACTTCGCGGGGAACGTCTGCGACAAGTTGACGGCACGGCAATCTAAGGCCGCGAGTCTAACGAAATCACGAAAATCGCCTAGCCCTAAAATGCGGTACTCGGCCGGTGAGCGACGGCTCACGTGCCTCCCGGTAGGCCGATTTTTTTGCGCAAACCCGTTGGAGCGATTCGTTGCGTAATCTGGGCTCACCCCAGATTGCTGATAAATCGTCGGCGCGTAAGTTGACAATAATTTACAGATTGTCGCGCTGTGGCGACGGCCGTTTGGCTGTGGTGCTTGCGCTTAGAGCACTTGTGAAAGCGGTGCTAGCGCAAGCGGGCGATCAGCGCGTCCAGCGCCTCATGTGAGTGATATTCGACCGTGAGTTTGCCGGCACTTTTTTTGCCGGGCTTGATGGCCACCGGCATGCCCAGCGATTCGGCCAGTTCTTCGGCCAGGCGCGTGACATCGCGGTCAGGCTTTGCGGCGGCTTTGTGCTTAGAAGACGTGAGCGCAGACGCAATGCCAGCCCGGTTGACCAGCTTTTCCGCCTCGCGGACGGACAAACCCTTGGCCACGATCTGATTGGCCAGCGTAATTTGTGTGGCGCCATCGGCGGACAGCAGCGCGCGGGCGTGGCCCATGTCGATATCGCCGGCCATCAGCATGGTTTGTACCGGCGCGGCCAGATTGAGCAGGCGCAGCAAGTTGCTGGTGGCGCTGCGGCTTTTGCCCACCGCCTGCGCAGCCTGCTCGTGCGACAGGCCAAAATCTTTAATCAGGCGGCTGATGCCCTGCGCTTCTTCCAGCGCGTTCAAATCCTCGCGCTGGATGTTTTCAATCAGCGCCATCGCGGCGGCGTGCTCGTCCGGCACGTCTTTAACCACCACCGGCACTTCAACAAGGCCCGCGATCTTGGCGGCGCGCCAGCGGCGTTCACCGGCGATGATTTCGTAGCCTTCGGCGGACACTTTGCGCACCAGGATCGGTTGCATCAAGCCCTGAACGCGAATGCTGTCGGCCAGCTCGGCCAGCGCGCCTTCATCCATACGGGTGCGCGGCTGATACTTGCCGGGCTGCAGCGCAGTGAGCGCTAACACATTGGGCGCGCCAGGCAGGCTGGGCAGCGCCGCTTCTTCATTGCCGCCGAGCAGGGCATCCAATCCGCGGCCGAGGCCCTTGGGACGTTTCACCATTTGAATCTACTTTCTCACTCTATTGAATGGGCAACCCCCTCTCCCTCCCAGGGAGAGGGTTGGGGTGAGGGTCGATGTTGCAATTGCTGAGGGTGTGTCAATTGAGCGGCACCGCACCCTCACCCTGCCCTCTCCCTTCAAGGGAGAGGGTTCCAAATCTCATCAGCGCTAACTCACATCCGGATCAATCGCCCGGTACCAATAGCCATACGCATCCGCAAAACCCAGCTTGGTGTAGACCGATCGCGCGGCGGTATTGTTCGCATCCACTTGTAAATACGCGGTGCGCGCACCCTGCGCAATGGCGTGGCGCAGCATGGCGGCGGTGAGCGCGGCGGCGATGCCTTTGCCGCGCGCATCTTCACGCACAAACACGTCGTACACACCTACCAGTGTGCCCTCGCGCGCGATCTGCCCGCAGGCTACAGCCACGCCGCGTGCATCGTTCAGCGCAAACGGCTCAAAGGGCACCGGGCTGGCGGCCAGGCGCTGCGCATGCGCGCGGCGTTGCTCCGCCGGCGAGCCGCGCAGCGTGCCCACAATATCGGCAAACGCGGTGACGGTGGGCCGTTCGAGCTTAAAAGTAGCAAGCGCACTGTTGATGCGGGTTTCCAAGGCATTTGGGCCCAAAAGGCGCATGGATACTGCGCTATCGCCTTGTGACCCTTGCAAGCCTGCCAAATCTGCCGTCATCACCCGTGTATCTTCAAACTGCTGCCAGCCCTGCGCGGCAAGCTGCGCGTCCAGCCCCGCGGGTTGCGCAAACGGCGTGATGCGGATGATCGCGGGCAGCTTGTGCTGCGCAAACAGCTGCCGCACGTAGTCCAGCTTTTCTTGCAATGGCAAATGCCCGGCGGCCAGCGCATTGACGCAGCGCGCCCGCTTGGCCTTGCCGGGCGAAAAGCGCAGTAGCCAGCCGTCATACAGCAATTGCTGCGGCGGCGCGCTGGCGTTCAGGCCGGCTTCTTCCACGCGCGCGAGCAGTGCGTGATGGGTGGCAGGCGTGGAGGCAAAACCGTAGGCAGTGGACATGATCGCGCGAATAAAAAACTCAACCCTGCGGCAGCGCGCGCACGCGCTCCACCATTTCTTGCGCAAACGCGATGTACGCCTGCGCGCCGCGGCTCGCGGGGTCAAACGTAACACCGGGCTGGCCATAGCTGGGCGCTTCTGCGAGGCGCACATTGCGCGGAATCACGGCCTTGAACACCTTGTCGCCAAAGTGCTGCTCCAACTGCGCGCTGACTTGCTGACTCAGCGTCATGCGCGGGTCAAACATCACGCGCAGCAATCCGATGATCTTCAGGTCTTTGTTCAAATTGGTGGTGACGCGGCGGATCGTGTTCACCAGATCGGAGAGGCCCTCAAGCGCGAAGTATTCGCACTGCATCGGAATCACCACGCCGTTGGCGCACACCAGGCCGTTGAGCGTGAGCATGCTCAAACTCGGCGGGCAGTCGATCAACACAAAGTCGTAATCGGCCGCGACCTCGGCTAACGCGCTTTTGAGCCGCGTCTCACGGTCATCAAACTCCACCAGATCGATTTCGGCACCGGCCAGCTCGCGGTTACTGGGCAGCACGTCGTAGCCATGCTCGCTCTTTTGCCGCGCATCCGTAACGCTCGCCTGGCCGATCAGCACGTGATACACCGTGTGCTTGGCTTGCGACTTGTTGATGCCGCTGCCCATCGTCGCATTGCCCTGCGGATCAAGGTCGACCAACAGCACGCGCTGGCCCACCTGCGCCAAGCCCGCCGCGAGATTCACCGCCGTAGTAGTTTTGCCAACGCCGCCTTTTTGGTTGGCGACACAGAAAATTTGCATACAAACCTAGCTTGCGGCGCAGCCGCCAGTAACCCCGTCCCCTTCAAGGGGATGAGGGTGGGACTTCGCCAAGCAACGCTTTGCGCCACCCGAATCGTAAGGCCTTGCAAGGCCGAGGGTGGAATGGCGAGGGATGGGGATGGGTTTCTTCACAACTGCAGAGCGATCTCGCATTAAACCCATCCCCCTCCTAACCTCCCCCTTGAAGGGGGAGGAACTCAACACTCAATTCGCCCCCAACCGAATCCCAAACCCCACCAAAAACACGCCCGCCGCGCGCTCCAGCCATTTGCCCACGGCTTTATTCGCGGCCAAGCGCTTGCTCATCAGGTCGCCCACAAAAATGATGCCTGTGCAATACAGAACCGACAGCACCACGACGATCACGGCCATCGCTGCAAACGTCACGACGCCTTGCTGTGTGGCGGGATCAATAAATTGCGGAAAGAACGCCATGTAGAACACAATCGCCTTGGGGTTGAGCAAGGTAATCAGCAGGCCTTGGCGGAACCACTGCCCTGTTTTCATCTCGATAAAGCCGGTACCACCCTTGGCGCGCAGCAGCGAAATGCCGATCCACACCAGATACGCCGCGCCGGCGTACTGCACAAACTTAAAGAGCGTGGGGTTGGTGGCAAGCAACGCCGCCACGCCCGCCACCGCCAGCCACAGCAAAATCTGGTCGGCCACGAGTACGCCGCCCAGCGCCGCATAGCCACCACGTTTGCCGCCCTTGGCGGTCGCCGTGAGCAGCGCGAACGTACCGGGGCCGGGAATCGCGAGCAATACGATCACCGCAACCGCAAACAGCCATACATCGGTAATGCCCAGCCAGCTCATTGTTATCCTTGGTTGCTCTTAAAACTACTCTACGCAATATCCATGCGGGTTTTGAGCCATTTTTGCCTCAAAACCCGCATGGATATTGGGTAGATGACAAATGACTTTGCTGCTGCGCAACTTCAATGACGCAATGACCGGCGGTCGCAGATCATGCGATGCGTAGCGCCGCATCATTCAAGCGCCACAGGCACAAAGTCATTTGTCATCGCCTTACGAATCACCGCCAATTTCCGCTCTTCATTTAACCCAGGCACCACAAGCTCAATCGCCCCAAGAAACAACCAGCCCGCAGGCAACGCCGCAGCCTCTTCTTCCGCCTTCGGGCCTTTCATCGCAAGCAACAGACCGTCCGGTTTGAGTAAATGGCCCGCCATGGCCACCATATCGACCAGCGAAGCGAAAGCGCGACAGGTTACAACATCGAAGCTCTCCTGCAGGTTTTCCGTACGGCTGGCCACGGCTTTGGCGTTTTTCAGGCCCAGCACGCCAATGGCCTGCTGCACAAAAGCGATCTTTTTTTCCACCGTGTCGATGCAGGTTACTTGCATCTGCGGCTGCGCGAGCGCGATGACCAAACCCGGCAGGCCGGCGCCGGTGCCGACGTCAGCCAACCGAACTTGCGCAGAGGGCTGATCGCTCCCCTCGCCCTCCAAGGGAGAGGGGTTGGGGGTGAGGGTGCGGTGATTCGAATACGCGAGCTTGGCGATCTCAGGCACCGCCGCCAAGCAATCCAGAATGTGATGCGTCACCATCTGCGCCGGGTCGCGCACTGCCGTCAGATTGATCTTGGCGTTCCACTTGGCCAGCAGTTGCACATAGTCGGCCAGCTTGGCAGCGCCGCCATCCGGCAGGCCGCTGCGTAGCTGAGCGGCGCCTTCTGCAATGGCGCGTTCGATTTCGCTACGCACAGACACCCAGCGCTGTCATTCCGAGCGCAGCGAGGAATCTCCTACGTTCAGAGCAAAGATTCCTCGCTGCGCTCGGAATGACAAGCTCGCGGGCAAAAAATACGTCTGTCATGCCGCCTGTTTGCCGGCAGCCGGGCCAGCCAAATTCAGCCGCTTGATATGCACCATCAGCAGCGACACCGCCGCTGGCGTCACGCCGGAAATGCGGCCGGCCTGGCCGAGCGTTTCCGGCTTCTGGCTGCTGAGCTTTTGCTGCACTTCCTTGGACAGGCCGCGCACCTGCGCGTAGTCCAGCCCGGCAGGAATGCGCGTGGTTTCGTGGCTGGCGGCTTTGGCTACCTCTTCAGTCTGGCGGTCGATATAGCCGGCGTACTTGATCGCGATTTCGACTTGTTCCGACTCGACGGCAGTGAGCTGGCGCTTTACTCCTCCCCATTCAAGGGGGAGGTTGGGAGGGGGATGGGTTCCAGGCTGCATCATGCACCCATCCCCACCCTGGCCCTTCTCTTGAACGAGAGGGTCTGGTTGTGCACCGCTTTTCCCGCCTTTATCCACCTCTTTATCCACACCCTTATCCACCTGTTGTCCACTAGTTGTCCACTGAAGTGTTAACAGGCTTCCATACGTCACTTGCGGGCGTTTGAGCAGATCGGCCAAGGTGTATTCGCGCTCCAGCGGTTGCCCAAAAACCCGCTCGGCCTCACCCGTCGCGAGCCGGTTGGGATGCACATAGGTCGACTTAAGGCGCTCTGTTTCACGTGAAACAGCGTCGCGCTTGCGGTTGAACGCATCCCAGCGCGCATCGTCCACGCAGCCCAGTTTGCGGCCGATCTCGGTCAGACGCATGTCAGCATTGTCTTCACGCAGGCTCAGGCGGTATTCCGCCCGGCTGGTGAACATGCGGTATGGCTCCATCACGCCCTTGGTGATCAGGTCGTCGACCAGCACGCCGATATACGCTTCATTGCGCGCCGGGCACCAGGCCTCGCGCCCCTGAACGAATAGCGCGGCGTTCAGCCCGGCATGCAGCCCCTGCGCCGCCGCTTCCTCGTAGCCGGTGGTGCCGTTGATCTGCCCAGCAAAGAACAGCCCGGCAATCGCCTTGGTTTCAAAACTGGCTTTGAGGGCGCGCGGGTCAAAGTAGTCGTACTCGATCGCATAGCCCGGCCGCAGAATGTGGGCGTTTTTCAGCCCTTTCATACTGCGCACAAGCGCCAGCTGCACATCAAACGGCAAGCTGGTGGAAATGCCGTTGGGGTAAATCTCGTGCGTGGTGAGCCCTTCCGGCTCCAGAAAAATCTGGTGGCTTTCCTTGTCGGCAAAGCGGTGGATTTTGTCTTCAATGCTCGGGCAGTAGCGCGGGCCAACGCCTTCGATCACGCCGGTAAACATCGGGCTGCGGTCTAGCCCGCCGCGGATGATTTCATGCGTTTTTGCGTTGGTGTGGGTGATCCAGCACGGCAACTGCGCCGGGTGCATGGAAGCATCGCCCATAAAGCTGAACACCGGCATGTAGGGATTTTCCGCGCCCGGCATACCGTCGCCGGGCTGCTGCGCGAGCTGAGCAAAGTCGATGGTTTTGCCGTCGATGCGCGGCGGCGTGCCGGTTTTCAGGCGCCCTTGCGGTAATTTAAGTTCTTTCAGCCGCGCGGAAAGCGAAACCGCCGCCGGATCGCCCGCGCGCCCGCCGGTATAGTTTTGTAGGCCGACGTGGATTTTGCCGTCCAAAAACGTTCCGGCCGTCAGCACCACCGCCCGGCTGCGGAAGCGGATGCCCACCTGGGTCACGGCGCCCACCACTCGGTCGCCCTCCACCATCAAGTCGTCCACCGCGCCTTGGAATAGTGTCAGATTCGGCTGATTCTCCAGCCGGCTACGGATCGCTTTTTTGAACAAGACGCGGTCCGCTTGCGCTCTTGTTGCCCGCACCGCCGGGCCCTTGGAACTGTTGAGAATGCGGAATTGAATCCCCGCCTCGTCCGTGGCAATCGCCATCGCGCCGCCCAGCGCATCCACTTCCTTGACCAGATGGCCCTTGCCAATGCCGCCAATCGACGGGTTGCAACTCATTTGCCCAAGCGTCTCAATATTGTGGGTGAGCAGCAGCGTGGCCGCGCCCATGCGCGCGCTCGCCAGCGCGGCCTCAGCGCCGGCATGGCCGCCGCCAACAACAATCACGTCAAATTCGGTGGGGTACAGCATAAGAGGTGTGAAGCTTTCGGGCGGCGGTGACCAAGCATCTACGCCGCAAAGCCGCCATTATAGAAAGCGCTCGCAAACAAAGACAGTCACAAAGACCGCCAAAAGGCTCTACTCACTGCATGTTCTGCATGTTTCACGTGGAACAGCCACGCCGCAGAGCGGCAGCGCGCAACGCTAGCGCATCACCACGCGCAGCAGCGCATAGGCAACCAGCGCGGCACCCACCGCCATCAGCGCATACAGCATCCAGGACTGGCGTGGCTGCGGTGGCGGCGGCTGTACTGGAACCCGCTGCGTCACGCGCGGCAAACGCTGCGACGCGGCAAAGTCCGGTTTTTGCACTGGTACAGAGCGGGTGGTGTGTTGCACCGGCGGGGGTGGCGGCGTGATCACAGGCGCGGCAGGCAGCATTGCAGCCTGGCGTGCGGCGCGCACAACCTCTTCTGGTGCAACATCTGTTACGGGCGCAGGGGTGGGCATTGCCGCGCTGCGGGTGGGCGCGTCTTCGCGGGCAAACTTGGGCGTTTCGCCCATCAATGCTTTAAGCCGGCGCTCAAGCTCTGTGTCATCACGCGGCGGGCGCGTGGGGTCTTGCAAAGACATGCCGCTAGGCAATGTAGTGGGCGAAAAATCGTCTGCGTCGGAGCGGATGATGGTGGCAGGATCCAAATCGGTCTGCTCTAAAAAACGCTCCACGACCTCCGGCGCAATCGCGTCATTTGCATTGCCAAGACCCACCGGGGCAACAATTTGCTGCGTCATCAGGCCAAGATCCTGCAGCTTTGCCAGCGCGCGGAACACGCGCGGCATCGACAGGCTGGGCATTTTTTCAATCAGCGTGGCAACGTCTGTCCTGCCGTCGGTCATGATGAGCACCAGCCGCTCGCTTTGCGTCAAGCGGTTGCTCTTCTGATGAATTTCAGCCACACCAGAATCGGTGCGCTCAAAAACGTTATCAAACTGCATGTCTGCCCCAGGTGCGTTCTTATTATGTATATGTGCTTTTATTATGTTTGTTGCTAAACAATCCCTAATTGTGCCAATCAGCGCACATACGCGTCATATCCGGTGCGCAGTATCAGCGCAAAAACAACGAGTATGAATACAAATCGCACGAATCCGGCGCCTTTTTGCAACGCCATGGTGCTGCCTAGCTGTGAACCCGCCACGTTGCACACCGCCATGGCCAGCCCCACTGCCCACATCACATGGCCAGTTGGAATAAACAGCGCCAGCGCGCCCACATTGCACGCTACGTTGATTAACTTACTCGCCGCTGACGCGCGTAGAAAATCAAAGCCAAACACCCGCACAAACGCAAACACCAAAAAGCTGCCGGTGCCGGGGCCAAAAAAGCCGTCGTAAAAACCCAGCAGCGCGCCTAAACCCGCACCTACCCACACTTCTGCGCTGCGCGACAAGCGCGGCGCATGCGTGCCGCCCAAGTCCTTCTTGAATAGCGTGTATAGCCAGACCACCAGCAACACAGCGGGCAAAAGTTTGCGCAAGAACTCAGAGGGCAGCACCGTCACCGCCCAGGCGCCCAGCACCGAGAAGATCAGCGCCGCAATCGCGCCCGGAATCACGGCGCGCCATGGCACCGCAACGCTGCTCGCGTAGCGCCATGCGGCCGCAGTCGTGCCAAAGATGCCGGAAAGTTTGTTGGTGCCAAACAGCGTAGCTGGCGCGACGCCGGATGCTGCAGGAAACACTGAGAACAGCGCCGGCGTTTGAATCAGCCCGCCGCCGCCCACCACCGCGTCAACAAACCCTGCCCCCAATGCTGCTGCAAGCAGCAAACCCCATTGCCACGGTTCCACAGGCACTCACGAAAAAGGTACAACGCGCAAATGATTGATTGACGAAACTGTAACAGACGAAGAAGAATGGTTGCCTTGGAAACCTCTCTTGATCACATTGTCATCGCCGCCAATCACTTGGACGAAGCGGTGTATTGGGCGCGCCAGACCTTGGGCGTGGACGCGCAGCGCGGCGGCCAGCACACCACCATGGGCACGCACAACGCGCTCATCAAACTGTCTGATTCTACGTATCTGGAACTGCTCGCCATTGACCCAAGCCTGCCCGAGCCGCCGCACCCGCGCTGGTTCACGCTGAGCGAAACCGCGACCAAGCAGCGGCTCAAGCGCCGCGGCCCGCACCTGATTGCCTGGGCCGCGCGCACCGACCGGCTAGAGCAGGCCAGCGCGATTCTGGGCGGCGAGATTCATGACTTCAAACGCGACCGCTACCGCTGGCAAATGTCGCTGCCCAGTGGCGGCAAACTGCACGAGGGCGGCGCGGTGCCGCTGCTGCTGGAATGGCGCTCGGTGCTGCATCCCTGCCAAAACCTGCCCGAGGCGGGCCTGCGCCTGGTGCAGCTTGAACTAACCGTGCGCGACCCGGACGAAACCGAGCTGCTGCTCAAAGCGATTCACTTCAAGATGGACCGCGCAGTGCGCCTGATCGTCTCGCGCGGCACTCCGGCACTGCGCGCCATTATCGACTCGCCACTGGGGCGGATAGAAATTTGATTGCGCAATATCCATGCGCCTTTCCAGTCAAAAGTAGCTGAAAAGGCGCATGGATATTGCGTAGCCGCCTTTCAGCGGCCCCCATCATCTGTCCCTACTTGGGCA
>JBJOQV010000018.1:0-2922 GCA_046049785.1 Pseudomonadota bacterium | reverse complement strand
CTCTTTGGCAAAGGCAAAACCAAATACGCGCCGCGCGACAAAAGCGTGATTCGCTTGCCCAGTTACGAGCGGGTCAAGAGCGACCAGGTTCTGTATGCACACGCCAACCGCGTGCTGCATTTGGAGACCAATCCTGGCAACGCCCGCGCGTTGGTGCAGGCGCATGGCGAAGGCATCACCGCGCGCGACGTGTGGATCACCCCGCCGCCGATTCCGCTCACCACGGCCGAGATGGACATGGTGTTTGATCTGCCCTATGCGCGCAGCCCCCACCCCAGCTATGCCGATGAAAACGGCAGCCACGACGGCGCCACCAAAATCCCGGCGTGGGAGATGATCCGCTTTTCTGTAAACATCATGCGCGGCTGCTTTGGTGGCTGCACGTTCTGCTCGATCACTGAGCACGAAGGCCGCATCATTCAAAGCCGCAGCGAAGACAGTGTGATCCGCGAGATTGAAGAGATCCGCGACAAGGTGCCCGGCTTTACCGGCGTGATTTCAGATCTGGGCGGACCCACGGCCAATATGTACCGCATCGGCTGCAAGTCGCCGGAGATCGAATCCGCATGCCGCAAGCCCAGTTGCGTGTATCCGGGCATTTGCTCCAACTTGAACACGGATCACGGCCCGCTGATCAATATGTACCGCCGTGCACGCGCGCTCAAGGGCGTAAAAAAGATTCTGATCGGTTCAGGCCTGCGTTACGACTTGGCGGTGCAAAGCCCTGAGTATGTGAAAGAATTGGTCACGCATCATGTGGGCGGCTACCTCAAGATCGCGCCCGAGCACACCGAAAATGGCCCGCTCACCAAAATGATGAAGCCGGGCATTGGCAGCTATGACAAGTTCAAACAACTGTTTGAAAAATTCAGCCTGCAAGCCGGTAAGAAGCAATATCTGATTCCGTATTTCATCGCCGCGCATCCTGGCACCAGTGATGAAGACATGATGAACCTGGCGCTCTGGCTCAAGCGCAATGGCTTTCGCGCTGATCAGGTGCAAACGTTCTATCCATCGCCCATGGCCACCGCCACGGCGATGTATCACACCAATAAAAATCCGCTGCGCAAGATCACCCGTGATTCAGAGCGCGTGGACATTGTGCGCGGCGAGAAGCGCCGTCGTTTGCACAAGGCGTTTTTGCGTTATCACGACCCCAACAATTGGCCGCTGCTGCGCGAAGCGCTCAAAGACATGGGCCGCGCAGATTTGATTGGCAACGGCAAGCAGCATCTGATTCCGTTCTATCAGCCCAAGACTGACGGCACTTATCAGAGCGCACGGCGCAAAAACTCTACACCGGCAAAGGCAGTGGCGGCCAAGCCCGGCATTGCCATGAAGGTGGCTGCACGGCCGCGCCGCATTCTCACGCAGCACACCGGCTTGCCGCCACGCCAAACCAAAGCCTAGCGTATTTGCGCGCTGTCAAATGCGCTGACTTCACCCTCAATCACCGGCAGTTCCAAATAAGACAGCGCGCCGCCGCCGTGATACACGCGATTGCGCGCCACCAAGGGTTGCGTTTCTTGGTGCGGATTGCTGCTGCCGTTTTGTAAATTGCGCTCAAGCCGCGGGAAGTTGCTGCTCGCAATATCCAGCCGAATACGGTGGCCCGCAGGAAAGTAATAGGCAATCGACCGCATCGGCACCGTGACGGTGTAGGTTTTGCCCGGTTCAAGCAGCGATGGGGCGGCGTAACTATCGCGGTAACGCAGGCGCAGCGCGCCTTCTTGCACATTGATCGCGGTACCGTCGGGCCGTACATGGATCAAGCGCGCAATCAGATCGGTATCTTTGGCGTTGGACGAAACAGTCAGTGTGGCACTGAGCGGCCCGGCGATGCGCAGCGCTTGCGCGAGCGGTGCCGACTGGTAGACCAAAATGTCTTGCCGCGCGTGATTGCGGGCTTGGTCAGTGGGGCCGGAGCGGTCGGCCGCATCACCTGTACAGCAGATCGGCCCGCCAATGGAGGGCACCGGATTGGCGGGGTCTGACACCCACTCATCCACTTTTTGCGACGCAGTGCTTTCAAGTGCCAACGTGCCGCCACCCGCGGCGGAGTTTGCCGGTGATTGCGCGCCAAGATGCCAGCGCTGCGCGCGCGTTTCGCGCGGCGGCCAAGTGTTTGCAGTGAGCCATTTGGATTCGCCCAGCACGTAATACAAGTAGGGAGGTAACTGCGCCAGACCATCGCCCTGACCCTTAAGCCAATAATCAAACCAGCTGAGAAACCATTGCATGTAGGGCTGCTGCGTATTCTCAAGTTTCAGGTCGCCAAACACGCCGGACTGCGCCGTTTCCACAAGCTGGCAATGGTTGCCTGGCGCAAGAATCACGCGCGGCGCAGCACGTGGATTACCTTGCGTGCTGCGCGCGACAAGCTGCGCAAAAGCCAGCGCGCCGTCAATCGACTGATCGCCCCACATGTTGACAAGCAGCATGGGCCGCGTGGACGCGTCTGCGTCCGAGACAAAATCAAACTTTTGCCACACCTGGCCGGTGAGAGGGTTCTTCCACAGCTCATCGTACGCATTGCGCGCCGGATCGATCTTGGAGACGAGCGTTGAAACCGGCAGCCCCGTGATGGTGGATTTGATATCCACATTGGTCGGCATGTACGCGCTACCGGTGCGCCCATGTTCCAAGTACCAGCCAAACGCGGAACCCAGTTGCAACACGCCACCTTCAAAAAAACCGATATGTGCCGGCTGATTGTTCAGCGCGCTCACACCGCCGCCGGCATCAATCGGGATCATCGCGGCGTGTGCGGGATGATTGGCGCGCGACAGCGCAAGCTGCAATTCGCCCAGCGCCGAGCAACCAATCGTGCCGACCTTGCCGTTTGACCAGTGCTGCGCGGCGATCCAGTCCAGCGTGGCCACGCCGTCAGCCGTAGCGCCTTGCCAGGGTGCGAACTCACCG
>JBJOQV010000017.1:0-7343 GCA_046049785.1 Pseudomonadota bacterium | reverse complement strand
CAACGACCAGACATGTTTTGTAGGTAATCATTAGAAAATGAATCAGATCTAAACCGGATAACTCCCAAGCACCTTAAAAAACGCCGTCTGCGCCTTCAGTGCCTCCAGCGCGGCGATGACTTTGGCGTCTTGCACATGCCCTTCTATGTCGACATAAAAGTAGTACTCCCACTGCCCGGTCTTTGCGGGGCGCGATTCAAAGCGGGTCATGGAGACGCCGTGTTCTGCGAGTGGTTTGAGCATGTGATACACCGCGCCGGGTTTGTTGGGCACGGAGAGGATCAGGCTGGTTTGATCTTTGCCGCTGGGCAGGGTGACGTGGCGGCCGACCACGCCGAAGCGGGTGCGGTTGTTGGGGTCGTCCTGAATGTTGGCGGCGGCCACTTGCAGGTTGTAGCGCGCGGCGGCGAGCGTGCTGGCAATCGCGGCGGCGTGCGGGTCTTGCGCGGCTTGGCGCGCGGCTTCGCCATTGCTTGACACGGTTTCAATGCGAATGCCAGGCAGATGCCGACCCAGCCACAACTGGCACTGCGCATACGCCTGCGGGTGCGCGAGGATGCGGGTGATTCCGTCTGCCGTGCCGCTTTGCGTGAGCAGTTGGTGGTGGATGGGCAGCGTGAGTTCTGCGCTGATGACAAGCGGCGTGGTGAGCATGAGATCGAGCGTGCGCGACACTGCGCCTTCAGTGGTATTTTCTACTGGCACCACACCAAAGTTGGCGCTGCCGGTTTCAACCATGCGAAACACTTCATCAATGCTCACGCACGGCAGCGCATCCACCTGAACGCCAAACTGCGCGCGCAGCGCTTGCTCGCTATACGTGCCTTGCGGGCCAAGGTAGGCCACGCGCAGTGGCGCCTCCGCCGCGCGGCACGCGCTGATAATCTCGCGCCACACGGCTTGTACCGATTCACTACTGAGCGGCCCTGGATTAGCCGCCGCCACCTTATGCAGCACCTGCGCCTCACGCTCCGGGCGGTACACCGTCTCGCCAGCGGCGTGCTTGATCTTGCCGACTTCTTGCGCAGCGCGGGCGCGCTCGCTGATGAGCTTGAGAAGCTGCTGGTCGATGGAATCGATCTGTTCGCGCAGGGGTTTGAGTGGGTCGGTCATGATTTTGGATGGATTTATAGATGCTCTACGCAATATCCATGCGGGTTTTTAGGTGTTTTTGCTTGGAAAGGCGCATGGATATTGCGTAGTGCTGTTTTGATTCTGGAGAATTGTTGCTCTCACTTTACAGCGGAAAGCCCTCTGAAGCGCCAAGGCAGGCAAGTGTCAAGCGGGGCAGTCGGGCAAAAACTGTTTGAGCGCAGCGAGTTTTTTTGCCCGCCGCTTGGCACTTGTCTGCCTTGGGAAGCCGAAGGCCGCTGAAGGGGACCCGCCTTCTTTTGCCTACTTTTCTTGGCGGAGCAAGAAAAGTAGGTTGCCGCCGGGCAACCCCGGCGAACCTCACGCATGACGCGATCCGCTTTAAAGCAGCGCATGAGCATGCCAAGGTTTGCCCTCACCCTAACCCTCTCCCGCTGATGCGGGAGAGGGGATAAAAGCTAAGCGCGCCGCTTCTCAAAATCCGTCATATGAGCCACCAGCGCTTGCACACCTGCAAGCGGCGTAGCGTTGTAAATACTGGCGCGCATGCCACCCACCGCCTTATGGCCTTTGATATTGAGCAGGCCTGCCTCTCTCGCACCGTCAATAAACGCCTGATTCAGCGACTCATCGCGCAGATAGAAGGTGACGTTCATGCGCGAGCGAACCGGCTTGTCTACATAGTTCACATACAAACTGCTCGCGTCAATGCACTCATACAGCAGTTTGGCTTTGGCGATATTCACCTGCTCCATCGCCGCCACGCCGCCCTGTTTTTTTAGCCACTGAAACACCAGCCCGGCGATATAGATAGCGTAGGTGGGCGGGGTGTTGAACATGCTTTGATTGTCCGCCACCAGCCTGTAATCAAACGCGCTGGGGCACACCGGCAACGCGTGGCCGAGCAGATCGTCACGCACAATCACAATGGTGAGGCCGGAGGGGCCGATGTTTTTTTGCGCTCCGCCGTAGAGCAGGCCAAACTGGCTCACATCTACCGGCCGCGACAAAATATGGCTGGAGGCATCCACCACCAGCGGCACGCCGTTATTGAAATTGGGCCACTGCTGGAACTCGATGCCATCCAGCGTTTCGTTGCCGCAGATGTGCAGATAGGCCGTATCGCTGCGCACCGCCCACGATTGCACCGGCGGAATGAAGCGGAACTTGCCTTGCGTTTGCGCAGCGTCTTCACTGTTGGCCACGACCTTGATATCGCCATACTTGGCCGCTTCTTTGGCGGACTTGACGCTCCACCAGCCGTTGACGACGTAGTCGGCTTTGCCTGTCTTGCCAATCAAATTCAGCGGCACAATCGCGTTCTCTGCAATGGCGCCGCCTTGCATGAACAGAATTTTGTAGTTGGCCGGTATGCCAAGCAGTTCACGAAAATCCGCCTGCGCTTGCTCGTAGATGCTGGTGAAGTGCGCGCCGCGATGGCTCATTTCCATCACGCTCATGCCGCTGCCATGCCAGTCGAGCATTTCTGCGGCGGCTTGTTCAAGAACGGGTTGGGGCAGGGCCGCAGGGCCGGGGGAGAAGTTGTAGGGGCGGTTCAAGGCAGTTGAGATGTTTAGACGTCGACGGGATAGGGTGGCGAGCCGATTGCTTGCGCCATTCGTTCGGGCTGAGCCTGTCGAAGCCCATTTGATCAGTTACGCGAAACGGTTCAAATGCGTTTCGACAAGCTCAACGCGAACGGAGTGATTAGAGCGCGCCAAACAATGCAAACAATGAGCAAGTCACACATAGCTTACTTGGAAAACTGCTTGATCTTCACCGTCTCGGTGAATTTGCCCAGCGCTGTATCGGCCTCTTCACGCAGCAGCAAAAATACGCCGAGCGCATCAAACCAGGCCATCTGCGTTTTGGTTTTGACTTGCGAGCCGCGGTAGGTGCCGTTGCCTGCGCACTCGATCGCCGCCATCTCGCCGGGCAGCGCGGCAAACAGGCTGGCGGCTGCGCTGCGCTCGCCGACTTTGCAGGTCTTGGTGAGGGACTGGCCGTCTTTTTTGATGGTGAGCGTGAATGTGTCGCCGCTTTTGGGCGGAATGTCCACATCTTGCGCACTGACGCTGACTTCTGCGTCGTCCGCATCTACGTATTCCAGCGCGCGCAGTGACATGCGGGTACGAACAGACGGCGCATCGCTGCCGCGCTGGTCTGACACTTTCACCGTGGCCACGCCGCTCGCAGAGGCAGAAAAATTCTCTGTCACTGTATGGGTTCTGCGCAGGGTGCGGGATTTTTCCAGTGTCCAGCTAAACGCGGGCATCGGCGCGCCGGGTTTGGTGAAGGCGTGAGACTTAAGCGCATCGCGCACGGCGGGCTGCAGATCGGCTTCGGTCAGCGCGTGAGCAGGGGTGATGAGCGTGCTGACAACGGCAGAAACCGCTACTGCAAATGCTTGTACGCAATATCCATGCGCTTTTTCAGGCAAAAATGGCTGAAAAGGCGCATGGATATTGCGTACTGCCTGCTTAGAACGCGAAAAAACGTTGTTGACGATATGCATGACGGGCCCTCTGGAATTGCAGCGGTACCTTGCTGCTCAGAACGTCCAACGCAGCGGGCGGCCCCAAGGCGCACCCGCGCTTGTTTCAAAGCGTTTCAAATCGCAGGCTGGCACACCAAAGCGTCTACTTGCCAGAAACGTCTGCCGCGTCAGCCTCGCCGTCCGCCGGGTCGCTTGCGCCTACGTCGGATTCCATGACGCGCTGCACACCCACCAGCGTGGTGCCTTCATCCACACTGATCAGCGTAACGCCCTGGGTGGCGCGGCCCATCTCGCGAATCTCCGCCACGCGTGTGCGCACCAGTACACCGCCGGTGGTGATGAGCATGATCTCATCGCTCTCGTGCACCAGGCATGCACTGACGACTTTGCCGTTGCGCTCGCTGGTCTGGATCGCGATCATGCCCTTGGTGCCGCGGCCGTGACGCGTGTATTCAATGATGGGCGTACGTTTGCCGTAGCCGTTTACGCAGGCAGTTAGCACGCTTTGCTGCTCGTCTTCGGCAACCAGCAGCGCGATGACTTGCTGGCCTTCTTCAAGCATCATGCCGCGCACGCCGCGCGCGGTGCGGCCCATCGGGCGCACGTCGTTTTCGTCAAAGCGCACGGCCTTGCCGGAATCGGAAAACAGCATCACGTCATGCTGGCCATCGGTGAGCGCCGCACCAATCAGAAAATCGCCTTCGTCCAGATCCACCGCGATGATGCCGGCCTTGCGCGGATTGGAAAACTCCGACAAAGGTGTTTTCTTGACCGTACCCAGGCTGGTGGCCATGAACACGTAGTGATCGTCGGAGAACTGCTTGACCGGCAGAACGACGTTGATCTTTTCACCTTCCGCGAGCGGGAACAAATTCACAATCGGTTTGCCGCGTGACGCACGGCTGCCTTGCGGCGCTTCCCATACTTTGAGCCAATACATGCGGCCGCGGTTGCTGAAGCACAAAATGTAGTCGTGCGTGTTGGCGATAAAGAGCTGGTCGATCCAGTCGTCTTCTTTTGTTGCTGCCGCCTGCTTGCCGCGCCCGCCGCGTTTTTGCGCGCGGTATTCACTCAGCGGCTGGCTTTTGATATAGCCGGCGTGCGAAAGCGTGACCACCATATCTTGCGGTGTGATCAAATCTTCCGTGCCCAGATCGAGCGCGTTGCGCTCGATATGCGAACGGCGTGCATCGCCAAACTCGGCCTTGATGCCGTCCAGCTCCACGCCGATGATGTCGGTGATGCGGCTGGGCGTGGCGAGAATATCCAGCAAGTCGGCAATCTGCGCCATCACTTCTTTGTATTCGGTGACAATCTTGTCTTGCTCAAGGCCGGTCAAGCGCTGCAAGCGCATTTGCAGAATGTTCTCTGCCTGCACTTCGCTCAAGCGGTACAGCCCGTCTTTCTGCAGGCCGATGTTGGCAGGCAGCCCTGCGGGGCGGTAATCGTCTGCGTTGATGGTGCTGCCGTCTTCTGCGGCGCGCGTGAGCATCTCGCGTACGAGGGTGGAATCCCACACGCGGGCCATCAACTCGTCTTTGGCCACCGGCGGCGTGGGCGCGGCTTTGATGATGGCGATGAACTCATCAATATTGGCCAGCGCCACCGCCAGGCCTTCCAGAATATGGCCGCGGTCGCGCGCTTTTTTCAGCTCGAACACCGTGCGGCGTGTGACCACTTCGCGGCGGTGCGACAGGAAGCAGTCAACCATCTGCTTCAAGTTCAGCAGGCGCGGCTGACCATCGACCAGCGCCACCATGTTCATGCCAAACGTGTCTTGCAACTGGGTTTGCTTGAACAGGTTGTTGAGTACGACCTCGGGCACTTCGCCCCGCTTGAGTTCGATGACGATGCGGGTGCCGGACTTGTCGGACTCATCGCGAATGTCTGAAATACCGTCGAGTTTTTTGTCACCCAGCAGATCAGCAATTTTTTCAAACAGCGGGCGCTTGAGTGTTTGATACGGCAGCTCATCGATGATGATGGCCTGGCGCGCGCCTTTGTCTACGTCTTCAAAATGGGTTTTGGCGCGCATCACTACGCGCCCGCGGCCGGTGCGGTAACCCTCGCGCACACCACCCATTCCGTAGATGATGCCGCCAGTGGGAAAGTCGGGCGCTTGCACGATATCGATCAACTCGTCCACGCTGCACTGCGGGTGGCGCAGCGCGTGCACGCAGGCACTGATGACATCGTTCAAATTGTGTGGCGGAATATTGGTGGCCATGCCCACGGCGATGCCGCTGCTGCCGTTGATGAGCAGGTTGGGAATTTTGGCCGGCAGCACCAGCGGTTCTTGTTCATTGCCGTCGTAGTTGGGGCCAAAGTCGACTGTTTCTTTATCGATGTCGGCCAGCAGTTCGTGCGCGATCTTGGAAAGGCGCACCTCGGTGTAACGCATCGCAGCGGCGTTATCGGGATCGTTGCTGCCAAAGTTGCCTTGGCCGTCGATCAGCATGTAGCGCAGAGAAAAATCCTGCGCCATGCGCACCATCGTGTCGTATACCGCGGTGTCGCCGTGTGGGTGGTACTTACCGATCACATCGCCAACAACACGCGCGGATTTTTTGTACGCGCGGTTCCAGTGGTTGCCCAGCTCATCCATCGCAAACAAAATGCGGCGGTGCACCGGCTTTAAGCCATCACGCACATCAGGCAGTGCGCGGCCCACGATCACGCTCATCGCGTAATCCAAATAACTGCGGCGCATCTCCTCTTCAAGCGAGATGGGTAGAGTTTCTTTTGCGAATTGGTCCATAGATGGCGCCCTTGCTTTCGACGGATTGAGCGTCTTGATGGGAGTAACCCTGCTAGTTGCCTGGGTTACGAATAAACGAACACACAATTGTACCGAGCGGGCCCGCATGCAAGCGTGCAAAGCACACGTCAATATGCAAAGCAGCAGTGTTGCAGTGCTTATGCACGATTGTTGCGAAAACCCGACAAACGAACGCAAGCATGCGTGCAAATGCTCGAACGTGACATTTGAGCCAAAAACCGTGTGGCAAAATCGTCAATGAATGGCGACGAGTGGTCGTCACTCCCAACGCGTCTGTCAATGTTCAATCTCGCTAGCGGTGTTATTGGGCGGGTGTGTTGGGTGTTACAATCACAACCGGCGTTGCTTTTCCCGCGCAGCAGGAATTACTGCATCTAGGCGTCTCATCCGTTGAGAGGAGAATTAATGAACAAATCTACAAAGATGTCCCTCGTACTGGCCTCCCTGCTGGTTACGACTTCTACGGCGGCACTCGCCCAGACGGACATCAAGGGCAACCCGCAAAACAGCGGCTACGTTCTTGATCCGCGCGGCGTAGTCGTTCGTGACCCGTTTGGCCTGTGCTGGCGTACTGGGTATTTCACGCCCGCTCTGGCAATTGCTGAATGTGATCCGGATCTGGTGCCAAAACCACCACCACCTCCGCCCCCACCACCCCCACCACCTCCGCCTGCTGCTCCGGCACCTGCAGCGCCTCCGCCACCTCCACCTCCTCCACCCGCACCGGTGTCTGAGAAGGTGACGTTCGCGGCTGATGCTTTCTTCGACGTGAACAAGGCTGTACTGAAGCCTGACGCGCGCGCCAAGCTGGATGATCTGGCATCGAAGATGAAAGACATCACACTGGAGGTCATCATTGCGGTGGGCCATACCGACAGCGATGGCGGCGATGCGTTCAACCAGGCTCTGTCGGTTCGCCGTGCAGAAGCTGTGAAAGCATATTTGGTCACCAAAGGCGTTGAAGCCAACCGTATC
>JBJOQV010000016.1:0-10160 GCA_046049785.1 Pseudomonadota bacterium | reverse complement strand
CTGCACGGTGGTCATGGCCCCCAGCACCTCACCGGCCAGACTGCTCACATCCGCTACACGGTCTTGACTGGCGCGCGACAGTTTGCGGATGCGGCGTGAAAACAGCAGCGTGACAATCGTGACTACGCCAATCACGCCCAGCACGCCTGCCGTGATTTTGGGAAAAGTGGCAAACAGCATGCCGATACTGCCAAACAGCAGAATCGCGTTGCGCAGGCCCATCGACAGGCTGGAGCCCACCAGCGTTTGAATCAGCGTGGTATCGGTGGTCAGGCGCGAGAGCACTTCACCGGTCTTGAGCGTTTCAAAAAACACTGGCGGCTGCGTGAGCAGGCGCGCATACACCGCCCGGCGAATATCGCTGACCACGCGCTCGCCCAGCCAGCTCACTACCATAAAGCGCGCACCAGCAGCAAAAGCCATCACCAATCCGGCCACACCCAGCGCCATCAGGGTGGGCGCGAGCACGCTGGGGTCTTTGGTGATCAGCGCCGGTGTGAATCCCGCATCGATCACATGTTTGAGCAGCACGTGATTGAACAAGGTAGTGCCGGCTGCGAGCACCAGATACAGCAGCGCCAGAGCGACACGGCCTTTGTAGGGCACCAGAAAAGGGCGCAGCGTGGCAAACAGCGATAGCGGCGCCTGCACAGGCGCGGGGCGGGACTCTTGCGGTTTCATACGTCCAGCCTGCCGGCGTAGCCGGTTAGTTCAAGGTAGCCGCGGCCGCTTAATGTGCCGCGCATCTGGGCAAGCCCTTCCCAATACGTCACTTGCCCGGTACGGCGCGTGATCAATTCCTGGTTGTCCATGAGAGGCATCAAGCTGACATTGTGCTCGCCGATGCGGATTTCAAGCTCTACCGGGTAACTGGCGCCGCTTGCGGGCGATTTCCAGATGCGTTTTGGCAGCCACTGCACCTGATCAGGCGCGTATTGCGTCACTACACCCTGCGCGCTGCGCAGCGCCGCGTGCGCGTACACGGCCTGGCCAGCCTGGTTACGGATACGAAAAGCCATCAATGCGCCGCCGTCGTCCAGGTTCATGCCAATCCAGTCCCAACCGACACCCGCGTCGCCCAACACTTCGCTGCTCCATTCGTGGTCAAACCACGCGCGGCCGCGCACTGCGCGCGCCTTGCCCTCAAGCGTGAGCGTGCCGTCGATGTTGAGCTGTGGCCAGCTCATGTAGTAGCTGGCCAGACGTGGATCCGGGCCTTTCTGCGAAAAGCCGTCCTTGCCTTGCAGCATCAATGCTTGCGTAGGGGTTGCGATGAGATCGAATGCAAACGATTCAGCGTTCACGCGCATGGCCATCTGGTCGTTTGCGCGCCGCTGCATCCGCCAGGTGTTCAGCCGCACGTCCAAGTCGCTTTCAGACATTGCAGCGCCGATGCCAGCCCGGCCCGCAGATTCGGCCTTGAGCAGTTTGCCGCGCGCAATGTCTGACACCGCTGCGTGTGCAAATACCAGTTGCCTGGCCGCAAGCGGGCTTCGCAGTTGCTCGGCAACGCCCGGCCGCACCCGAAAAAAAGTCACCTGAAATCCAAGTGGCGCGGGCGTGGACTCAAGCCAGCCTGTGACGTACCACCACTCAATCCGGTAATCGGGATGGGCGCCATGGTCGCGCGGAAAGCGCAGCGCCCGGCCGGGAACAACTGCAGCGTAGCTCACTGGCGCTGCAAAGCCGCGTGGCACCAATGCGCTGGCACTGAGCCCGGCGAGCAGACTGCGCCGCTTCATTGTGCCTGCCCCAAGACGGTTGCCACTGGCACCCGGGTCGCGCGGCGCGCGGCCAAGGTGCTGGCCACCGCGCTGGCGGCGAATGTCAGCGCGATTGCAGCCGCAAAGATCAGCCACGGCATGCGCATGTGCATCGTCCAGTGAAATGCCTGCGGATTGACAACGTGGATCAGCACCGCGCCAATCGCAATGCCGCACGCACACCCGGCTGTCAGGCCGATCAGGGTGATGGCCAGACCTTCCGCAAGCACTGTTTGTCTGAGCGCACGGGCGGAAAAACCCATGGCGGCAAGCATCGCCAGCTCACGCTGGCGCAGCTCCACGCTGGCGGCGAGCGTGACCGCCAGGCCGAACAGGCCGATCAGAATCGCAGCGCCTTCCAGCGCGTATGTCACGGCAAAGCTGCGGTCGAAGATGCGCAGCGACAACGCGCGGATCTCTTCCGCGCTGGATTTTTCAAGGCCGCCGCGCGTCATCACCTTTGCCAGAGCTGCCTGCGCCTGCGCGTTACTCGCAGGCCAGAGCGCCGCATCGCTGGGCGCAAAATTTAAGCCCAGCGCGCGGTAGTCGGCCGCCGTCATTGCGACTGCGCCAAACTGGCGGGCGTAGTCGCGCCATACGCCGCCCACAAATACCTCGACTGATCGCCCATCCAGCGGCAACCGTAGCGTGCTGCCGGGCGATGCGCCATACAAGCGTTCCATCGCTTCGGTCACCCATACGGTGGCCTGTGCGCTGCTGCCCGCGGGTGCGCGCGTAGCGGGAGTGGCCAGCGGCAGCGCGTCGCCCGGCCGGCTGGCGTCAAACTCGCGCACCAGCAGGTCTACGGCGGGCCTTGCCGCGTCCAGCACCATCGGCGTGCGCATGGTGCGCTCAATGCGCGCGAACGCCTGCGAAGCGCTGAGCGAATCCCACACTGCTTGCGGCATTGGCCCACCGGTTGCGCGCAGATATAAAGGTGCTGGCAGCACTTGGTCCAACCAGTTGTCCACCGCGCTGCGAAAGCTTGTCACCATCAGCATCATGGCAACGGTCAAGGCAAAACTCACCATCAGGCCGCTGGCCGCCACCTGCGTCATCAGCGGCGCTTGCGCCGCGTTTTGCACGGCAATACGCAAACCCGCGGGCAGCCTGACGTGTTTGAGCAGATTGAGCGCTGCGTGCGCGAGCAGCGGCGTTGCCACGATGCCGGCCGCCAGCAAGAACGCAATCGCAGCGTATCCGGCAATTGGTAACCCGCGGATCGCGGGTAAAGCGCTGAGCACAGCCGCCACCGCAATCAGCAAAACCGTCAGCGAAAGACGCCTGCCCAGGCGGCGGTTTGCAATTGGAGTGGCAAAACCGGTCTTGAGCGCCTGCGCAAGCGGCTGCCTGCGATTCAGCCACGCCGGATAGAGTGCCCCCGCCAGCGCTGCAATGCAGCCGGTTGCAGCAAAGAACAGCATAGACTGCCAGCTCGGGCGTACCGCAATGACATTGCCGGCAAAGTAGCCACCGCCCAGATCAGCACCGACCGTATTAATCAGCGCCACCGCGGCGGCCCAACCCAGCCCAAGACCTAGCGCCGCGCCGGGGATGCCGATGGCAAGCGCTTCCAGCAAGATCTGGCGCATACGCTGCGCCGGCGGCATGCCCACCACGCCCAGCAGCGCAAAAGACTGTGCGCGCTGCGCCACGGCAGTGAGCTGCGTGGCAAACACCAAAAAACCGCCCGTGAGCAGCGCCACCAACGCGAGCACGTTGAGATTGACGCGGTACGCGCGTGACAGGTTGGAAACGCGCAGGGTCTCATCACTCGCGGTCTTCAGCAGCAAGCCGGCGGGCAGCGCCGCGTTCTGCGCCGCAATCCACTGCGCGCGCTGCGTGCCGGGCGCAAGCCGCACGCGGATCTCGCTGACCAAATCGCGCGCGACAAAATATTGCTGCACCCAGGCAATATCCGCCACCAGAATGAGTTTGCCCGCTGGCGCCTGTGGCACGTCGCCGGCTAGCTGCTCACTGACCGTTTGATCGCCGCGGCTTAGTTGCAGCGTTGTTTGGCTCTTGAGCAGCGTAAGCAATGCGGGCGAAGCAAACACGCCGCCGGACAGTACCGCGTCTGATTGCGCCGCGTCGCGCGGGCGCGGCAACAGGCTGGTAGCAAGCAGTGCACCGGAAAAAATATCGATGCCGTAAAGACTGACTCGCTTGTCAACACCGTCGATGCGCACCACCGTTTCTATCAACGGGCTTACGTGGTCGACGCCATCGGTCTGCACAAGCTGTTCGATAAAGCGCTGTGCAATGCCATCTTCTGCGCGCCGCGCGATCAGTGTTGCATCGGCCGCGCCCTGCAGGTTTTGCAGGGCGCGGCCAAAATCATCCAATGCACCCTGGTTGATCAGATGAATCGCAAACCCCAGAGCGACTCCCAGCGCAATCGCAAGCACCGACAAAAGCGCCGCTACTTTGCGCGAAAGCAGTACGGCGCGCGTCAGCCACCAGGTCAGGCGCGCGCTCATCGCTGCGTGAGTCCGTCTGGTGAAAGCAGCAACACACGGCCGCACGCCTGCGCCACATGTTCGGAGTGCGTCACGATCAACGCCGCCGCCTGCCGGTCATGCACCTGCGCGATCAGCAGGGCGATGATTTTGTCTGCTGTTTTTGGATCAAGATTGCCGGTGGGTTCATCGGCCAGCAGCAGCGCGGGTTTGTGGATCAGCGCGCGGGCAATGGCGACGCGCTGCAGCTCGCCGCCGGAGAGCGACGCCGGCCAGCGATCTTGCATTGCCGCCAGACCCACGCCCTCAAGCGCCGCAGCCACGGCAGGCCCAAGCGTTTTGCCATCATGCTGGTTGAGCAAGAGCGGCACGGCGATGTTTTGCCCCACCGTTAGTGTGGGCAGCACATGAAACGCTTGAAAGACAAAGCCCAGTCGGCGCGCGCGCAGGCCGGCGCGCTGCGCTTCCGGCAGTGCGGCGATATCTGCGCCTTCAATCAATACGCTGCCGGAGGTAGGAGGTTCAAGCCCGGCGATGCAATTGAGCAAGGTGGATTTGCCAACGCCGGACTCGCCCATCAAGGCAACAACTTCGCCGGGCGCAATGGAAAACGAGATATCCGAGAAAACTGGCGCGGACGCGCCGCCATGACGCTTGGTCAAACGATGAACTTCGAGCATGAATGGATTGTATGAGTGTGGGTTAAGCGCAGTATTCTCACAATATGACAACCATCGTTGCGCAATCCAGACCATGCGGTTAAGCGACCTCAATCAATTTGCAGAGGTGCCCGCCACGGGTGCCGATCCGGACCCGCAAGAAACAAGCGAGTGGACGAGCGCGCTCGCCGGCGTGCTGGCCGCTGCTGGTGCGCAGCGCGCCAGGTTCTTGCTGGAGGCGCTGGCCAGTTTTGCAGCGCAGCGCAAGCTGGCGTTGCCCGGCGCGCTATCCACGCCTTACATCAATACCATCGCGCCGGAAGATCAGCAGCCCTTTCCCGGCGGCGAGCAGGCGCTGGCCATTGAGCAGCGCACCACCTCCATCATGCGCTGGAATGCGCTGGCGATGGTGGTGCGTGCCAACCGTTTTTCTGCCGAACTGGGCGGCCATATTGCATCGTATGCTTCGGGTGCGGATTTATTCGAGGTCGGCTTCAACCACTTTTTTCACGGCCGCACAGAAGATAGCCTGGGCGATCTGGTCTACCTGCAGCCGCACTCAGCGCCTGGCGTCTACGCCCGCGCTTTTGTGGAAGGGCGGCTCACTGCTGACGATCTGTCGCATTATCGCCAGGAGCGCAGCGCACGCGGCAAGGGGCTTGCGAGTTTGTCCAGTTACCCGCATCCGTGGCTTGCGCCAGCGTTTTGGCAGTTTCCCACCGGCTCGATGGGCATTGGGCCGATCAGCAGCATCTACAGCGCTCGCTTTATGCGCTACCTGCAAAACCGCGGGTTGCTTGCCGCGCAAGAGCGGCGCCAAGAAAGACGTGTTTGGGGCTTTTTTGGTGACGGCGAAATGGATGAGCCCGAATCCATGGCCGCACTTACGCTGGCGGCGCGCGAGAATCTGGACAATCTCACCTGGGTCATCAATTGCAATTTGCAGCGGCTGGACGGGCCGGTGCGCGGCAACGGCCGCATTATTGATGAGCTGGAAGCGCTGTTCTCTGGCGCGGGCTGGCGCGTGATCAAGCTGGTCTGGGGTAGCGACTGGGATGCGCTGTTTGCGCGTGACAAAAGCGGCGCCATTCTGCGCGCGTTTGCGCAGACTACCGATGGCCAGTTTCAGACTTTTGCTGCGAACGACGGCGCATTCAACCGCGAAAAATTCTTTGGTCAGAATCCGCAGCTTGCGGCGCTGGCCGCGCATTTGAGCGACGCGGACATTGATCAACTCAAGCGCGGTGGTCACGACATCCGCAAGATTTACGCGGCGTTTTACGCGGCCGCCCAAACGCGCGGCCAGCCGTGCGTCGTGCTTGCGCAAACAAAAAAGGGGTACGGCATGGGCCTCGCGGGCCAGGGCCGCATGACCACGCATCAGCAGAAAAAGCTGGACGATGAAGACATCCGCGCATTCCGTGACCGCTTCAATCTGCCGCTGACCGATGGGCAGTGCGAAGCGCTTGAGTTCTATCGCCCTGACGAGGACAGTGTGGAGATGCGCTACCTGCGGCAGCGGCGCGCTCAACTGGGCGGGGTAGTCCCGCAGCGCGTTGCGCAGTCGCAGCCCGTTGCCGTGCCGCTGCTCGCCAGCTATGGCGGCTTTGTGGCCGAGTCGGTGGGCAAGGAAATGTCCTCCACCATGGCGCTGGTACGCATGCTCGGCAATTTGATGAAAGACAGCAGCATCGGCCCGCGCGTCATCCCGATTGTGGCGGATGAGGCGCGTACCTTTGGCATGCAAGGCTTGTTTCGCACCTACGGTATCTACAGCCCGCATGGACAAAAATATGAGCCGGAAGATATTGGCACGGTAATGTTCTACCGCGAGGCCAAGGACGGCCAGATTCTGGAAGAAGGCATTACAGAAGCCGGTGCAGTCGCCTCCTGGACTGCGGCTGCCACGAGCTACGCCACGCACGCGCTGACGCTGCTGCCGGTGTACATCTACTACAGCGTGTTTGGCTTTCAGCGCGTCGGTGACCAGTTGTGGGCCGCAGCCGACCAGCGCGCACGCGGCATTCTGGTGGGTGCGACGAGCGGCCGCACGACGCTCGCCGGCGAAGGGCTGCAGCACCAGGACGGCACCAGCCAGTTGATCGCCGCCACAATTCCCAATTGCCGCGCTTACGATCCGTGCTACGCAAGCGAACTGGCGGTGATTCTGGAGGACGCAGCGCGCTCCATCTGCGAGAGGCAGGAAGACGCGTTCTACTACCTCACCGTCACCAACGAGAATCTGCCGCAAGCTGCGCTGCCTGTGGACGCAGCGCCGGGCGTGCTCAAGGGCATGTATCTGCTCAGTGGCGAGGCCGCAGCGCAAGTACGCTTGCTGGGCGCAGGCGCCATGTTGCCGCAGGCGCACAAAGCGGCTGGATTGCTGCGCGAGCTGTTTGGCGTCAACGCGGCGGTCTACTCCGTCACGAGTTTTTCACAACTCGCGCGTGACGGCATGGCGTGCGAACGCGCGCAGCGGCTGGGCCAAAGTGCAGCGCAGCCGTGGGTAGCGCAATTGCTGGGCGGCGCGCGCGCGCCGGTGGTCGCTGCCTCCGACTATGTGCGCGCGGTGGCCGAGAGCATCCGCGCCTATGTGGATGCGCCCTACACGGCGCTTGGCTGCGACGGCTTTGGCCGCAGCGATACCCGCGCGCAGCTGCGTGATTTCTTTGAGGTCGATGCCTGCTGGATTGCGCATGCGGCCTTGCATGCGCTGGGCTTTGGCGCAGAGAAAATGCAGGCCGCTGCCAAACAGTTGGGGCTTGACACAGAGCGCACTGCACCGTGGCTCGTGTAAAGAATTCACCCGGGCTGAGAAGTGCTCTACGCAATATCCATGCGGTTTTTGGAGCAAAAATGGCTCAAAATGCCCATGGATATTGCGTAAACCCGCGTTGAATCATTGTTGAACCCTGTTTTCGGACCCTGTGTACCGGCAAAAACAAAAGGCCGCAGGCTGGTTTAGCGGGAGCACACTGCGAGCACAATTTTTTATCGCACTAACTCTATGCAAACACTCGCGCCGCTGCAGTGCCAAAAAGACGCGTTTTCTCTCCCTGCAGATCACACGTACTTAAATAGCGCCTACATGGGCCCGTTGCCGCGCGCGGTGCAGGCTGCCGGCGTGCAAGCGCTGAATCTGCGCGCTTTCCCGGCCGCCATCACCGCGAGCGATTTTTTCACGCATGCAGATGAAGTGCGCAGCCAGTGCGCTGCGCTGGTCCATGCACAGGCTGAGCATGTCGCACTGATTTCCACTGCGGCATACGGCATCGCCGCGGTGGCCAAAAATCTACCGCTGCAGCGGGGGCAAAACATTGTTCTGCTGGGGGAGCAGTTTCCCAGCAACGTGTATGCATGGCGCGCGCTGCGCGACCGTGGCGTGACGCTTCGAACCATCAGCGCGCCGCCTGTGCTGGACTTGAACGCGCGCGCCGTTACGTGGAACGAGGCGGTGCTGGATGCGATCGATGCCAATACGGCGCTGGTCGCGCTTGAGCCCGCGCACTGGACGGATGGAACACTGTTCGATCTCGTCCGCATTGGTGCCCGCGCGCGTGAGGTGGGCGCGTGGCTTGTCATCGACGCCACGCAAACCGCCGGGGCAAGGCCGCTGGATGTGCAGGCGATCCAGCCGGATGCACTGATCGTGCATGCCTACAAATCCATGTTGTGCAACTACGGACTGGGCTTTGCGGTGTTCAGTGAGCGCATGGCGCGTGGCCAGCCGGTGGAAGAGAGCTGGCTTACACGCGCGGGCAGCGAGAACTTTGCCGGCCTCGTGAACTATCAGGACGATTATGCGCCCGGCATGCGGCGCTACGACACCAGCACGCGCGCCAATCCGGTGCTGATTAGCATGCTCAAAACATCCGCCGCGCTGTTGCTGGATTGGCGGCCGCAGCGCATTCAAGATTATTGCTACGAGATTGCGCGGGCGTTTTGCGCTGAAGCTGCCGCACTGGGCCTGCGTATCGCCGCTGAAGAGTATCGGGCAGGCAATATCTTTGGCGTGTACCTGCCTGAAGGCGTTGCAGCAGAAACTGTGCGCACTCAGCTCGCGCAGCAGAAGATCCATGTCTCAGTGCGCGGCAGCGCGGTGCGTGTCTCGCCGCACGTGTACAACGATCAAGCCGATTTTGCGCGCCTGCTCGCTGCGCTGAAGCAGGCGATAATGCATGCATGACCACGCTCAACTTTGCCGACATCACCGCGGCGCATGCCCGCATTGCGCCGCACGTGCTGGATACGCCGTGTGTACCTTCGCGCACCTTGTCCGAGATTTGCGGGTGCGACGTATTTCTCAAGTTTGAGAACCTGCAGTTCACCGCCAGCTTCAAGGAGCGCGGCGCGCTGAACAAACTCATGCAGTTGTCATCCGAGGAGCGCGCCAAGGGCGTGCTGGCGGTATCTGCCGGCAATCATGCGCAAGGCGTGGCCTATCACGCGCAGCGCCTCTCTATTCCGGCGGTGATTGTGATGCCCAAGCACACGCCCGCGGTGAAAGTGGAGCGCACCCGCGCGTTTGGCGCGCAAGTGGTGCTGCACGGCGCCACCTTTGACGACGCGCGCCTGCATGGGCTTGCGCTGATCGCCACGCACGGCTACACGCTGGTGCATCCATATGACGATCCGCAAATTGCCGCCGGGCAGGGCACGATCGCGGTTGAAATGCTGCGCGCGCTTCCACAGATCGATACGCTGGTGATTGCCATGGGCGGCGGCGGCATGATCAGCGGCATGACAGTGGCAGCCAAGGCGATTTCGCCCGGCATTCGTATCGTCGGCGTGCAGACAGAGCGTTTTCCGGCGCTGTACAACGCCAAGCACGGCACTGCGCTTGAAAGCGGTAGCGCCACGATTGCCGAGGGCATTGCCGTCAAATCGCCGGGCGCGGCCAACGCAGAGCTGGTCAAGCAGCAAGTGGATGATTGCCTGCTCGTGGCCGAAAGCGATATCGAGCGCGCCATTCTCATGCTGCTGGAAATTGAAAAAACAGTGGTGGAAGGCGCGGGCGCTGCCGGCCTTGCTGCGCTGCTGGCGCACAAAGACAAGTTCAAAGGCAGGCGGGTGGGCCTGGTGCTGTGCGGCGGCAATATTGACCCGCTGGTACTGGCCGGCATCATCGAGCGCGGCATGGTCAGAAGCGGGCGGCTGGCGCGTATCACCGTGAGCGTGCGCGATGTGCCGGGTGCGCTGGCGCACATCACGCGTGTGCTGGCCGAGCAAAGCGCCAACATCGAAGAAGTGCACCATCAGCGTGCGTTTACCACGCTGTC
>JBJOQV010000015.1:0-3771 GCA_046049785.1 Pseudomonadota bacterium | reverse complement strand
CTTGGCAATGCGCTTCAAACGCTCCAGCTCGCGCTTGGAACGGTTCACGTCCGCAATGTTGGTGCGCTCGTGCGCGAGCAAATGCTTGGCGTAGGTCCAGCCCTTGTTTTCTTCACCTACGAGCTGATCGGCCGGTACCTCGACGTTGTCAAACCAGACTTCGTTTACTTCCTGCTCGCCATCCAAAAGCGTGATCGGCCGCACCGTCACGCCAGGCGATTTCATGTCGATCAGCAGGAACGAAATCCCGGTCTGCGGCTTGCCTTCACTGCTGGTGCGCACGAGGTTGAACATCCAATCGCCGTGCTGACCTAACGTGGTCCAGGTTTTTTGGCCGTTGACGATGTAGTGATCGCCCACGCGTTCAGCCTTGGTCTTGAGCGACGCCAAATCGCTGCCCGCGCCCGGTTCGCTGTAACCCTGGCTCCACCACACATCGCCACTGGCAATGCCAGGCAAAAAGCGCTCTTGCTGCGCCTTCGAACCAAACGCCATGATCACAGGCGCCACCATCACCGGGCCAAACGGCACCACGCGCGGCGCGCCGGCAAGGCAGCATTCTTCTTCAAACAAATGTTTTTGCGTCGCGCTCCAGCCCGGCCCGCCAAACTCCTTGGGCCAGCCCGATACCAGCCAACCTTTCTTGCCCAGAATCTTGGCCCAGGTTTGGTGGTCTTCGCGCGTCAAGCGCAGGCCGTTGTGCACCTTTTCAGAAATGTGCTTGGGCAGATGGGCGCCAACCCAGTCGCGCACCTCTTGGCGAAACGCCAGCTCTTCTGGCGTGAATTGCAGGTCCATGGATGTCTCCTCAACGCGCTCTTTTTAGCACGACCGTTCAGTTTTAGCTTGACGCAATTGCGTGGCTTAACATTGGCTGCATGAAACTCGATCCCATCGAACTACGCGTACTGGGCAGCCTGCTGGAAAAGAGCCTGGCCACGCCGGATCAGTATCCGCTGAGCCTGAATTCACTCACGCTGGCGTGCAATCAAAAGACTAGCCGCGAGCCCGTCACGGACTATCCCGAAAGCGCCATCGAGCAAGCGCTGGAGGAGCTGCGCGAGAAAAAACTCGTGGTCCAGCACGTGGGTGGCCGCGCCAAAAAGTACGCGCAAAGTCTGAGCTTGATGGCGGACATCACGCCGCAGCAACTCGCTGTGCTGGCGGTGCTGATGCTGCGCGGCCCACAAACGCCCGGTGAGCTGCGCCAGCGCGCCGAGCGCATGGCGCCGTTTGCCGAGCTGGCCGATGCGCAGACCGCGCTGGATGCACTGGCCGCGCGAAAGCCACCACTGGCCGCGCCACTTCCCAAGCGCCCCGGCGAGAAAGAAGTGCGCTACACGCAGCTCTACAACACCGAGTTTGCCGGCGCGCAGCCCGTGGCAGCTGCGGCGGAAAGCGAAATGCCAAAGTCCGCCACGCAGCAGCGGCTAGACGCGCTGGAGGCAGAGCTCGCCGACCTCAAAGCGGAGTTTGCGGCGTTTCGCAAGCAGTTTGAATAGGCAGTACGCAATATTCATGCGGGTTTTGAGCCATTTTTGGCTTAAAAGGCGCATGGATATTGCGTAGATGCATTTGAAAGCTGCGGCAAACGCGCTGGTTACAGCGCGTTACACGTTCATCCAATCCCGCGTTAACCCGATTCTGCCCACCGCCACGTTTCATCGCTCACTTTCAACAAGCGGAGCGAACATGAAGCAGATTTTCAGAGCGGCGGCGCTGGCGGCAGGCCTCGGTGCCACGGCGTTTATGGCACCCAGCGCGGCGCACGCGTTTTGCGGTTTCTATGTCGGCAAGGCCGACGCATCCCTGTTCAACGAAGCCAGCCAGGTGATCATGGCGCGCGATGGCGACCGCACGGTGATCTCCATGGCCAATGACTACAAAGGCGAGCTGACCGAGTTTGCCTTGGTGGTGCCGGTGCCCACCGTGCTCAAGCGCGAGCAGATCAATGTGGGCGACCCGGCCATCTTCGCCCGCATCGACGCATATTCTGCGCCGCGTTTGGCGGAGTACTTTGACGATGATCCATGCCGCCCCCGCATCGCGATGGAGATGATGATGCGCGCCGCGCCCGCCGCAGCGCCGATGGCCCGCGCGACATCCGACGCTAAAGTCCTAGGCGTGAAGGTCGAGGCCGAATACACCATTGGCGAATACGACATCGTCATCCTGTCCGCCAAGGAATCCGACGGGCTGGAAACCTGGCTCACCAGCAACGGCTACAAAATCCCCAAGGGCGCCAGTAAAGCGCTTGGCCCGTACATCAAGCAGGACATGAAGTTTTTTGTGGCCAAGGTCAACCTGAAAGAGCAGACCAAGACCGGCTTTACCAAACTGCGGCCACTGCAGTTTGCCTTTGAGAGCGAAAAATTCATGCTGCCGCTGCGGCTTGGCATGGTCAATTCAAACGGCCCGCAGGATTTGATTGTCTTCATGCTCACCCGCAATGGCCGGGTCGAGTCCAGCAACTACCGCACGGTGAAGCTGCCGGCCAACTTGGATTTGCCGGTGCATGTGCGCAGCGATTTCAAATCGTTTTACAAAGCCATGTTCGACCAAGCCGCGCAGCGCGAGAACCACAAAGTCGTATTCACCGAATACTTTTGGGACATGAGCTGGTGCGACCCATGCGCGGCCGATCCGCTCTCGCAAGAAGAGCTACGCAAGGCCGGCGTGTGGTGGGCCGATGAGCAAGGCGGGTTTGTGCCACCACCGATGCGCCCGATGCCCATGCCCGCACCGTCGATCATGCCCGCACCAATGCCCACGACGCCGGGGCGCATCCTGCCGCGTCCGCGCCCTATGCCCAGTGGCGCGCAGCCGGTGATGCTCACGCGCTTGCATGTGCGCTACACGCGCGACACGTTCCCGGAGGATTTGATGTTCACGCAAACCAATGACCGGCAAAACTGGCAAACCCGCTACGTGCTGCGCCATCCGTTCAAAGGCGAAGCAAACTGCCCCGAAGGCGCGCGGTATTTTGCAGAAGTCGCGCGGCGCCAGGAGCGTGAAGCGCAGCAACTTGCATCGCTCACTGGTTGGAGTTTGGCTGAGATTCGCCGCAAGATGGACATCAAGCAGCCGGCGCGCGATGGCGAAGGCGGCAATGAATGGTGGCGCAACCTGTGGCCCAGCTCGATGAGGCAGCCATGAACACGGCGACAACATCACGAGCTGTCATCCCGGCGCAGGCCGGGATCCAAGGTACGCATCAAATGATCGCGGATGTTCAATTGGGTCCCGGCCTGGCCAATGGCCAGCCTGTCCTGAGCTTGACGAAGGGCCGGGACGACGACTCAACGAACGTCGTCCGAAGAGCCTTCACGGCTTTCAAAGCCCTCGATCCACGCCTGCTGCAAATCACCTTCCTCGGCACCTTCCTTACCATCGGCGTCTTCGTGCGCGACTTTGCCTTGCTCTGGCAGCAAATCGCCCTCACCTTTGCCGCGGCCTTGCTCACGCAAGCAATTTGGCTGCAGGCCAAGGGCTTGCAGCACAAGGGCTACTTGTCTGCCTTGGTCACCTGCTTTGGCATTTCGATTCTGGTGCGCGCAGAAAACTACTGGGTGCATCCACTGGTGGCCGCCATCGCCATCAGCAGCAAATTCCTGATCCGCTATGAGTACGCGCCGGGCAAGCACAGCCACCTGTTCAACCCCGCCAATCTTGCTGCAGTCGTAGCAGGTTATCTGCTGCCCGGTGCGTGGCTCTCCCCCGGCCAGTGGGGTCAGGCCATCACGCTTGCGGTATGGTTCTTTGTGCTGGGCG
>JBJOQV010000014.1:0-6695 GCA_046049785.1 Pseudomonadota bacterium | reverse complement strand
CTGCACATTGGTTTGATTGGGCACGGAATGCTCGACGCGGCGTGCCCCGGGCAGGTATTCACCTCTCCCACGCCTGACCAGATGCTCGCCGCCGCGCAAGAGGTGGACACAGGCGGGGGCGTGCTGTTTATCGTCAAGAACTATTCCGGTGACATGATGAATTTTCAGATGGCCGCCGAGATGCTGGAGCAGGAAAACGCCATGGTCATCATCAACGATGATGTGGCCGTCGAAAACTCCACCTACACCACTGGGCGTCGTGGGGTCGCGGGCACGCTGCTCGTGGAGCGGATCGTGGGCGCGGCAGCGGAACGAGGCCATAACCTTGCTGAGTTGAAAGCGCTGGGCGATGCCGTCAACAAGAGCACTGCAAGCATGGGCGTTGCTTTGACCTCCTGCACCGTGCCGGCGGCTGGACAACCAACCTTTCAGATCGCCGTCGACGAGATGGAGATGGGTGTCGGTATCCACGGCGAGCCCGGCAGGCGCCGCGTCAAATTGACCAGCGCGCAAGACATCGCAGCGGAACTTACCGGCGCAGTGCTGAAGGATTTGTCGCTGCGGCGAGGGCAGGAAGTCATTCTGCTGGTCAACGGGTTTGGCGGCACTCCGCTGATGGAGCTGTACGTCATGGTCAATGCCGCCCATAGAATCCTCGCCGATGCTGGCGTGAAGGTTGTGCGGCACTTGACCGGCTCGTACGTGACGTCGCTCGAGATGGCGGGGTGTTCGATCACGGTCAGCGCAGTCGATGCACCAATGATTTCATTGTGGGACGCGCCGGTTCACACGGCGGCGCTCAGATGGGGTATGTAGCGCCGCTTAAAGGGAGTGCTGCGAAAGGCGCGGTGTTAGAAGGGGCTCTAGTTAAGCCGCCCAATCACTTCAACTCCCCTGCTGCCTGCGCGCACAACAACAACATCGCCCATTGCGGTAGCAAGGCCGGTCAGCGCGGTGATATTGACCTGATGCGTGATCCACACCTCAGTCTGATTGGGCTTCATCAATTGAAGTGCGCGCACCAGCTCTGCGGTTTGCGTGGGTTCGTTCGTCCGCGCATCGAAAAAAGAATTCAGCTGCGACCACACGCGGTAATCGCCAAAGGCCAGTTGCGCGGTGTCTTTGCAGCGGCACCAGGCGCTTGAGCGCACCGCTGTGGGGCTGATGCCCGCCTCCCGCAGCGCAGCGCCAATCCGGCGGCTTTGCGCTTTACCTTCCTCAGACAAATTGCGCTGCGTGGTGCAATCGCTTAGCTTGAAGCCCGCCGGATCTCCCGTGCCCGGCACGGTCTGCGCATGGCGCATCATCAATACCACGCCGCCTTGTTTGATGCGGTCAAACAGCGCTTGACCGGCGAGTTCTGCCGCGGCTGCTGGCAGCGTTGCGGTGACTGAGAATAGTGCAATCAAAAAGGCGAGTACGCAATATCCATGCGGTTTTTGAGCCAAAAATGGCTGAAAAAGCGCATGGATATTGCGTAAGCGTAGTTTGAAGCCCGCTCTTTGTTCGTTGCATCGCGTTTGATACATAGACTTCACCCTCACCCCCCGCCCTCTCCCGTCAAGGGACAGGGAGTTGAGCTTCAATGCCCTTCAAAATTGCAAAGCGTGTGTAGCGGCAAGCCCTGCTTGCGGATCGCGGCGCTGCCGCCAAGCTCCGGCAAGTCCACAATCGCGGCGCATTCAACCACAATGCCGCCCAGACGCTGCAGCAGTTTTGCGCCGGCAATCATGGTGCCGCCGGTGGCCACCAGATCGTCGATCAACAGCACGCGGTCGCCGGGCTTGCAAGCGTCGGCATGAATCTCCACCGTGGCGCTGCCGTATTCCAACTCATATTCTTCACCGATCGTATTGAACGGCAGCTTGCCTTTTTTGCGGATGGGGACAAACCCCTTGTTCAGCTCGTAGGCAATCACGCTACCCAGCACAAAGCCGCGCGCGTCGATGCCTGCCACTAGATCGATCTTCTGGTCCATGTAGCGATGCACGAACAGATCAATCAGCACGCGAAAAGTCTTTGGGTCTTGCAGCAGCGGCGTGATGTCGCGAAACATCACGCCCTTTTGCGGCCAGTCAGGGACGGTGCGGATTTTGTCTTTTATATAGTTGGGGTCAAGAATCATTTTGGGGGCGGCTGATAAAGGGCGGTGACGAGTGACGATACATCGCTTTTGCCGTCATTCCGAGCGCAGCGAGGAATCTCGTCTAGCGCGATGGTAGATTCCTCGCTGCGCTCGGAAAGACAAGCGAGGCAGGTCACGCGTCACCGTGTTTATCCTTTGAGTAACCGCTCTTCTGCCATCGCCAGCGCCGCCGGCGATCCACGCAGCACCAGCACGTCATCTGCGGCAAGCTGATGATCCACATCCTCTTCCGCGGCCACAGCGCGCATGCCGCCGGCGTGTTTGATGGCGGTGAGTTCTGCGCCGAGCAGTTCCAGGCCGAGTGTGCCGACGCTTTGGCCGACGGCGGCGGCATCGGCGGTGAGCACCACGGAGTGCATGCGCACGGCGTCAATCGCGTCTTCGCCGGCATCATCGGCGCCGCGGAACACGCCGCGCAGGAGGGCGTAGCGGGTATCGCGCATCTCGCGCACGCGCTCGACCACGGTGCGTAGCGGCACACCCAAGAGCAGCATGGCGTGGTTGGCGAGCATCAGGCTGCCTTCGAGAATTTCTGGTACGACTTCGGTAGCACCGGCGGCGCGCAGTTTGTCGGCATCCACATCGTCATAGGTGCGCACAATCACTGGCACATGCGGCGCGTGATGTTTGATGTGGTGCAGTACCTTGAGGGCCGAGGGCGTACTGGCATAGGTCACCACTACTGCGGCGGCACGCGATAGGCCAGCGGCGATCAGCGTTTCATGCCGGCCTGCATCGCCAAACACTACGCTCTCGCCTGCCGCGGCGGCCTCGCGCACGCGGTCGGGGTCCAGGTCCATCGCCATGGTGTCGATGCCCTCGCGCTTGAGCAGGCGAGCGAGCTGTTGGCCGCTGCGGCCAAAGCCGCAGATCAGCACCGGCTTTTCGGTGGCGATGGATTTGCGGGCAATCTGTGTGAGGTTCAGCGCCTGGCTCATCCATTCGCTGGAGGTAAAGCGCATCGCAATCTTGTCGCTCGCTGCCATCAAGAACGGCGTGGCGATCATGCTGATCAGCATTGCGGCCAGCACCGGCTGCAGCAGCGCGGGTTCCACGAGATTGGCGGTCTGCGCCTGCGCCAGCAGCACAAAGCCGAATTCACCAGCGGTGCAAAGCGCCAGCGCCGCACGGATGCTGGTGCCGGAGGTTTCTCTGAACAGTTTGCAGATGCCTGCGATCAAGAAGAACTTCAGCAGCACCGGCAGCAAAAGCAGGATCAACACCAGCCACCACTCCTTGAACACCAGCGCCAGATCCAGCTGCATGCCGATGGTGATAAAAAACAGGCCCAGCAGCACATCGCGAAACGGTGCGATGTCTTCTTCCACTTGATGACGGTATTCGGTTTCTGCAATCAGCACGCCGGCCACAAAAGCGCCCAGCGCCAAGGACAAACCGGCTTCTTCAGTGATCCATGCCAGGCCCAGCGCCACCAGCAGCAGGTTGAGCATGAACAGTTCTTGCGAGCGCGCCTTGGCGATGATGTGAAACCACGCGCGCATGATGCGCTGGCCAAAGATCAGCAGCAGCGCCAGCAGCGCCGTGGCTTTGAGCGCGGCGATGCCGATTTTCATTGGCAGCTCTTCCGGCGCGCCGGCCAGTGCGGGCACCAGCACCAGCAGCGGCACCACCGCCAGGTCTTGAAACAGCAGCACGCCCATGATCGCGCGGCCATGCGGCTTTTCAAGCTCCAGCCGCTCGACCAGCAGCTTGGAGACAATTGCTGTAGAACTCATCGCGAGTGCACCCGCCAGCGCCAGCGCGCCCTGCCATTCGATCTTGAGCCACTGCACCGCAAAGTGCGCCAGCAGCAGCTTGGCACCCAGCGCCAGCCCCATCGCTGCCAGCATCGTGAGCGCCACCTGCATGCCGCCAATGCCAAACACCTGCCGCCGCATCGACGAAAGTTTGGGCAGCGAGAATTCCAGGCCGATGGAGAACATCAAAAACACCACGCCGAACTCGGCCAGATACTTGATTTGCGGCGTGTCGCTCGCCAGGCCCACCGCGTGCGGGCCAATCAGCACGCCCACCAGCAAATAGCCCAGGATCGGCGGCAGATTGAGCCGGCGAAACACCACCACCACCACGACGGCAGTGACGAGCAGCATCAGAACGAGTGGCAGACCGGTCATGGGATTTACTTGAAGTAGATCAGCGTATTGTCACAGAAGCCGCATTGGCGTGTTGTTGCGAGCGTAGGGGGGAATGACAAATGACCTTGCGCCTGCGGCGCTTCAATGACGGAATGACTGGAGCGCCGCAGGCGCAAAGTCATTTATCGTCACGCAATATCCATGCGGGTTTTGAAGCAATTTTGCCCGAAAACGCGCATGGATATTGTGTAGTCACGCTCCAAAGGCTAGGTAAAGCAAGCAGCGTGCCCGCGGATATACTCAGCTGCATGAATGTTGCGACTGAACCTGCCGTGTCTGCGCAAGCGCTCGCGCGCGACGTGCTGGAAATCGAGGCCAACGCCGTGCGCGCCCTGATCGACCGGCTGGACGCGCGTTTTGACGCCGCAGTTGATTTGCTGCTGGGCTGCAAAGGCCGCGTGGTGGTCAGCGGCATTGGCAAAAGCGGCCACGTGGGCCACAAGATCGCGGCCACGCTCGCCTCCACCGGCACGCCAGCGTTTTTTGTGCACCCGGCCGAGGCGGCGCACGGCGATCTGGGCATGGTCACGGGTGACGATGTGTTTATCGCCATTAGCTATTCCGGCACGGCCAGCGAGCTGCTCACCATCGTGCCCGTGCTCAAGCGCAACGGCTGCAAGCTGATTGCGATGACGGGCAACCCGCAATCTGAATTGGCCACGCATGCCGATGTGCATCTTTCCATCGCGGTGGAAAAAGAAGCGTGCCCAATCAACCTCGCGCCCACCGCAAGTACTACCGCCACGCTCGCGCTGGGCGATGCGCTCGCCGTGGCCACCATGACCGCGCGCGGTTTTGGCCGCGACGACTTTGCGCGCAGCCATCCCGGCGGCGCACTGGGCAGAAAGCTGCTCACGCATGTGCGCGACGTGATGCGCGCGGGCGACGCGATCCCTACCGTGCCACTGACGGCCAGCGTCACCGACGCGGTGCGTGAAACGTCCAAAAAACTCGTCGGCCTGACCGCGGTTGTGCACGCCGATGGCAAAGTGGCTGGTGTGTTTTCCGATGGTGACCTGCGCCACTTGATTGAGCGCGTGGGTGATGTGCGCGGCATTGCTGTGGCTGATGTGATGGTGACCAAACCCTTCACCATCGGGCCGGACGCGCTAGCGGTCGAGGCCGCAGAGATGCTGGACCGCTTCAAACGCAACCAGTTGCTGGTGGTGGATGCATCGGGCCTGCTGGTGGGCGTGCTGCACACGCAGGATTTGATGGCGGCCAAAGTTATATGAACTGCGTCATATGAACAACACGAACGCCCGCCAAGACCCGCGCCAAGCCGCAGACCGCGCCGCCCGCGTGGTGCTGATGTGTTTTGACGTAGACGGTGTGATGACCGACGGCTCGCTCTGGTACGGGCCGGATGGTGAGGAGTTCAAGCGCTTCAACGCGCTGGACGGTCACGGCATCAAGCTGCTCCATGAAGCCGGTGTGGCCACCGCCATCATCAGCGGCCGCAAGCACGCAGCGGTGGCCAAGCGCGCGCAGGAGCTGGGTATCCGCTACGTGCATCAAGGCATTGACGACAAGCTGGCGTGCTTTAACGAGCTGCTGCAAAAAGTGGAATTGGCGCCGCACGAGGCGGGCTACATGGGCGATGATGAGATCGATCTGCCGGTGATGCGCACGGTCGCCTTTGCCGCCACGGTGCCGGAAGCCTTTGCGCAGGTCAAAGCGCAGGCGCACTGGGTGGCCACCCGCGGCGCCGGCCACGGCGCGGTGCGCGAAGTCGCAGAATTTATTCTGGCCGCGCGCGCCGCCAGCGGAGCCTCAAAATGAAGCGCATCGTGAAAGAGCGCTTGCAAACCGCGGCGTTTCTCGGTGTGCTGGCCACCGCTGCAGCCTGGACCGGCTGGCTGACGCTGAGGCAAGTACAGCCGGTGTTTGAAGAGCGGCCGCGTGCTGCGCTCAAGCACGAGCCGGATTACATCATCGAGCAATTTTCCATGGTGCGCGTGTCCAAGACCGGCCAGACCGTCACACAAATGGCTGCCCCCAAGCTCACGCACTATCCAGACGATGACTCCGCCGATGTGGTTGCGCCGCGCGTGATCGCACGCGCGCAAGATGGCAGTGCCACGACGGAGGTCGCGAGCAGCGCCGGCAAGATTTTGCGCGGTGGCGAAGAAGTGCAGCTTTCCGGCAGCGTGGTGCTTACCCGCACCGCTGCTGCGCCGGCACCGGTGATGCTGCTAACCACCGAGTATCTGCAAGTGTTTCCAGATACCGAGATCATGCAGACCAACGTGCTGGCCAAAGGCAGCCGCGGCGCGTCGCGCTTTGAAGCGCCGGGCTTTGTGATGGATAACGGGCAGCGCGCCACTGAACTGAAAGGCCCTGGGCGCATCACACTCGCGCCCCGCGCGGGATGACAAGGATTAACCGAATGA
>JBJOQV010000013.1:0-6097 GCA_046049785.1 Pseudomonadota bacterium | reverse complement strand
GAGAAAAGATTACGCAGTGGAGAAGCACGTATGACAACCAAAGAAATTTCCAAAGACCGCCGCCGCTTTCTTGCCGGCGCGGGCGGTGCAACGCTGGCGCTGCCGGTGCTGCCGTCTTTGTTCACGGCCAAAGAAGCGCATGCGCAGATGGCGGCGTCAAAGTGTCTGGCCACGTTCATGACGCCGCACGGCGGCATTGGCCAGAAAGAGATGTACCCGGCCGACAGCATGCTGACGGAGAACACGCAGTACGCTGGCTATCAAATTCGCCGCGGCAACTTGTCGGGCACGGCGGCGGGCAATGACACGCAGGTATCAGCCATTTGCCGCGCCCCGTCGGCGGATTTGACTGCGGCGTTGATTGCCAAGCTGAACATTGTCCGTGGCGTGGACGTGCCGTTCTGGATTGATCACAACACCGGCGGCGCGCTGGGTAATTGGGGCGACACCAACGTAGGCGACCGTTTTCCGCCGACCAAATTTATTACTCGCACGCAGACGGCAGACCAGATTGTGGGCTGGTCCAACTCGTTTTATAGCGATACCTCGCGGCTTAAAGAGCGTGTGATGGTGGTGAATTACTTGTCGTATGCGCACGCCGATCCGCGCGCCCGCACCGGCAATGTGGAGCGTGTGGGTACCACCGCGCGTGGCAGCCGTGAGTTGTTTGACAAGCTGTTTGGCACTAACACCGCGCCGGCGCGGCCGCTGGTGGTCGATCAGGTTTTGGAGAGCTACAAATCTTTACGCAACGGCAACGCGCGGCTGTCGGCCGAAGACAAACGCCGCCTGGACGAGCACATACAGCGCATTGCTGAACTGCAGCGCAAGTTGCAGGCCACCGCACCACCGGCGCCGCCCACGCGCCCGGCCAAGAGCAGTTCTGAAGTTGATGTGGTGAGCAACTTCAATACCGTTGCCGCGCCGCAGGTTGAATATCACAAGCTGTGGAACGAGGTGGTGGTAGCCGCGTTTTCCACCGGCGCGTCGCGCGTGGCGAGCCTGGGCACCTGGGGCTGGGATTTTGGCGTGGGGCGCTACGGCCAGTTTGCGGACTACTCCGGCGATTGGCACGATCAGATCTTGCACAAATACGCCTACAGCGGGCCGGACTACGATCAAATCGTCGTGGCCAACCGGCGCTTTTTTGGCAGCGTGTTTCTTGACCTGGCCAAGCGCATGGACGCAGTGAACATGGGCAACGGCAAGACCTTGCTCGATCAGTCGCTGGTAGCGTGGCATCAGGAATGCGGCAACAAAACTCACCTGGGCATCAACATGCCGATCGTGGCGTTTGGCTCCGCAGGCGGTTATCTGCGCACCGGCCAATATCTGGACTATCGCAATACCAACAAGCGGCTCGATGGCGGCGATCCGGCATGGCACGGCCTGGTGTGGAATCAATGGCTGGGCACGATGATGCAGGCTATGGGCCTGGCACCCACCGAATACGAGACTGCCGGTGGTGCAAAAGGCTATCCCAAGTGGCGCACGCGCGATGAGCACATCATCGAATGGACGCGCTACAACGGCTACAACGGCGTGACCGAGCAGGCGTATCCGGACGCGGTGTGGAATGTCGCAGGCGATCCGCTGCCGTGGATGAAAGCGTAGGGCTACACCGCAATGTGCTCGGCCGTAGGCCGGGCACCGCGCAGGTAGATCGTGGCACCGGTAGTGGTGGTAATGCGCGCATGCGGCACGCCCTTGCGTGCCATGTGAAAACCGCCGGCGGGCACGAGTAGATCGCCAATTAGCAGATCGCCTTCCAGCACTATGCACTCTTCATCCACTGGGTGATGATGCGGCGGGATCACCGCGCCGGGTGCAAGGCGCAGCAAATAGCTCATGATGCCGCCCGTCTCATTGAGCACTTTGATCTGAATGCCGGCCAGAAAATTGTGCCAGGCCTCTTCTGACTTTTGCACGGTCAGGTGCGCATGGTCAAGCGTAATGCCGGCAAGCACACGCGCCTTGACGCGCTCGGCCAAGGCCGCGTGCGGTGGCTGCGGCGATTGAGCTGCTGTGAGCGCGGCAATCACATCCGCGTCGAGAGTAGCAAGGGTGGGCTTCATCGTTTTCATGTTCCGAAAATTTTATGCGTTCATGAGTGTGCGCAACTTTTCCTGCGCGCGGTTGATCAGTGATTTCACGGTACCCAGCGGCATGCCGGTATGCGCGGCAATCTGCGCATGGCTCATGTCGCGGTAATACGCCAGCGACAGCGCCCAGCGCTCCTTTGCACCTAGCTGGGCCAGCGCCGCATGCAGCGCGGCGCTTCCCTGCGTGGTTTCGAGCAAATCCGGCGGGCCGGCATCGTCGGCCGGCACGTCAGGCGCATCTTCATCCAGTTGTTCTTCGCGCGGCTTGCGCAGCAAATCCAGCGCGCGGGAACGCACGATCAGCAGCAGCCACGTTACTGCGCTGCCGCGCGCCGCATCAAAACTGCCCGCTTTGCGCCACACATGCAGGTAGGCATCGGCCAGCACGTCTTCCAGGTCTGCCGCGCTTGCCATGCGCCGCGCAAGTGCTTGCGCGTAGCCGGCGGTGGCATCGTAAAACTGCGCAAACGCCTGCTGGTCGCCCTTGGCGGCGCGCTCTAGCAGGCCGGCCAGTTGTTCGTCACGCGCGGCGCGCTGCGCGATTTGAGCCGCTTGCGCGGCCAGCGCCAACGCCGCGGCTTCTTCTGCATCCTGCGCCGGGCTTGGTGCTGCATCCACGAGCTTAAGGGTCACGGTTGATTTTGCCGGATGATTGATTGCAATGCGCTGCGAAGAAGTTATCTCTCGCTGCGCGCCTTGTCCAGCCGTTTGGGGGATGTCATTGAGTGCCGCCATGTGCTTCGCGTCTCCTGCTGCCTGGCGAGAGTACGCAGTCGTAGAGCGATTAGATTCAGAATGCGTCTACGCAATATCCATGCGGGTTTTCAGGCAAAAATGCTTCAAAAACCTCATGGATATTGCGTAAACCCCTTTGAAATACTTACAAACTATGCGCAGGAAGTGGCAGCGCGCAAGAGCGCGTTCGCACATCGCTTTTGTCTGTGCTTGTGCAAGACAGCGTCTATACGCTTTTCGAAAAATTCCATCGCTTTGAATCGCATCGCCTATCTGCGGTATTGAGCTTTATTGAGCGACCGCATGGTTGGTAGTTTTTGCTGTTGCCTGCAAAGCCGCATGAACAAACGGTTTGCAGCGCTCTGGCGTGTTCTGCGGCGCTTGCCTGCCGACACGTCGCACGTGAATATTCAACTGTCAGTTCTGACAGGTGCTGCCAAATTGTGTAACGCTGCGGGCTGCCGCATGTGCAGGATTGTGCTGTCCACTCGCGCTTGCGTACTCTTGTAATCAAGCTCACGCAAGGCTACTTATCAGTGGCATCCAGATGACAAGCGCAGCGCAACCTTCAGCAGCAGCACAGCAGCACAGCGGCACAGCGGCACAGCGGCACAGCGGCACAGCGGCACAGCGACGGACACGCACGTGCCGGTAAGTTCCACCGCCAGCCCCACGCAACCTGACGCGCTTGCACCGGACGGCGCTGCACCACAGATCAACACGCAACCTCTCAGCGCACTGCCCCTCTTTCGCCCCGAATCCCTCGCCGCCCGGCAAACACAACTGTTCGGCACCATCCGCCTGGCCCAGCCCATTGGCTACACCTTTGCCGCAGTCGCAGCAGCGGTGTTGTCTACGGCAGTGATCGCCTTTCTTATCTTTGGCCACTACACCAAGCGCGCCGCCGTCACCGGTATCCTCAGCCCCGCCGCCGGCATCGCCAAGCTCATCGCCCCGGCTGCCGGCGTGCTGCTGCAGGCCCACGCGGTAGAAGGCCAAACGGTTACCGCTGGTCAAGCGCTGTTTGTGCTGTCTACCGAGCGATACAGCAGCGGCGGTGATGATCACAGCAGCAGCGCCACCCAGGCCCTGATCGCCGCGCAGCTAGCCGCCCGCACCCTGCTGGCCGAGCAAGACGCCCGCCGCGCGCAAGAGCGCTACAGCGAGCGCAGCCGCGCCGTGGCCGAGCGCCTGCGCGCGCTGGACACCGAAGCGGCCAATCTGGACAAAGAACTCGCCCTGGCCGCCAGCCGCGCCGCGTTGGTGCAGAAAAACCTGCAGCGTAGCGAACAGCTCGCCGCCGCCGGCTTTGTCTCTGAAGGGCAGCAACAGCTCAAGCAAGACGAACTGCTGGCCGCCCAGCAAGCCGTGCAAGCGTTTGAACGCAACCGCGCCACCATCGCCAAAGAGCGCCTCAGCCTGCTGGCCGAGCAGCGCGAAGCCGCGCAGGCTAAAGACCGCGAACAGGCAGAGGCCGGTAAAGCCCTGGCGCTGCTCAAGCAAGAAGGCGCCGAGAATGCTGCGCGCCGCGGCCTGGTGATCACCGCGCCGTATGCCAGCACAGTCGCCGCCGTGGCCGCCCAAACCGGCCAGATGCTGGCTGCCGGGCAGATGCTGGCGCAGTTGATTCCCGCCAGTTCTGGTTTGGAACCCTCTCCCGCATCAGCGGGAGAGGGCAGGGTGAGGGCAAATGCCACGCATGAAGCAAACCGAGCGACAAACTCATCCAACCTCATCGCCCACTTCTACGCCCCCACCCGATCCGCCGGCTTTATCGAACCCGGCCAAACCGTGCTGCTGCGCTACGCCGCCTATCCGTACCAAAAGTTCGGCCAGCATCAAGGCACCGTAACCGCGGTGGACAAAACCCCCTACGCGCCGCAAGAGCTGCCGCCGCAGGTGGTGGCGGCGCTGCAGACGAGCAGCCAAGCCAGCCCGGAGGCGACCTACCGCATCACCGTGCGCCTGCAGCAGCAGACGATTGAGGCCTACGGCAAGCCGCAGCTGCTTAAACCCGGCATGCTGGTGGAGGCGGACATTGTGCAGCGCACGCAGCGCATCTATGAGTGGATGCTGGATCCATTGATGGGGTTTGCCAAGCGAACGGGGAGTTCATGAGCAAACCGATGCGCAAGCAACTAATTGAAGAATTCTTTCGGAAGTCGACACCGGAAGATCAACCCGCAGCGAGCCGATGCCTGATCAGCTTAGAGAAGCTGTATTTTCAATTATGGAGATGTAGATGAGAGCACTAGCATTGAATGAAGTTGAAGTGGTGGGTGGTGGAGTGATCGGGGGCGGTACTCACCCGTGGGACTTAGTTGCATCAGTGCCTTCTGGAGTTACGCAAGCCGCATCAATTGGTGCCGCCAACGCTATCGGATCAGTCGCGGGCAACTCCGCAACCGGCGGGAACACATGCAGCAATGTTGGTGCAACATGGAGCGCAATAGTATCGGGGGGAATTTCTGCTGTAGTACCTGGCTTAGGTGGCGCCGTAGTCGGATCAGCGCTGGGGCAGGCTGCGGGAAATATTTCAACAGATCGTTGCAATGGAACAAGCGGCCAAGGTATGGGGTCGACTTGGGGACTCGAGTACGGTAACTAAAACAAAAATAACAAAAACCTGTTATAGCGCTCACCCAGCACTAGCAGTTGGGTGAGCGCTAAGTGTATGTTTGTATTCTCGTATCGTGTTAGGAAATCTTGAAATGCTCAAATACCCTACAAAGGTTGCGAATATGCTAATTGCCGGTATTTCCGCGACGAGCATAACAATTTGGCAGAGCAGATTGCTTCCAGCAAGGGAGTTTACTTGGTGGGAAGGTCCGATCATTGCTGCATTGCTGTGTTTGGTGTTATGGGCATTGGCATTTTCAGTTCTAAATTTGTTTAGTTTTTTTAAAAAAAGAACAACTACTCAAAGCTCACTTGGAAATTTGCGTGGAATGCCTCCACGCAATGAAAATGGACAGAAATAAGTTGAGCAATGAGCAAAAGAAACTAGCTTGGGTTTTCTTTACTCTGTTGCCTTTAGGAGTACTAGGAAATTTATTAGTAACGGCTTTTGCCTACAAGGTATTTCAGCCAGGCATTTCTCCTCGCTCGAATGAGTTCTTTATTGGGCTGCATCCTGCTTTCATACATGCCTTGGTCCTTGTTTTGTTGCCGATGGCTGAAACAGCCGGTTTGCTGATGATTCGTGAGCTGCTGCTCCGTAAATCTCAGGGCGCTGAATTCATTGACCCGTTGTCTCGTGA
>JBJOQV010000012.1:0-5153 GCA_046049785.1 Pseudomonadota bacterium | reverse complement strand
CCCCCAGCGGCTGGGGTGGGGCTCGACGCTAGTGCTACAAGGCTTGCTGCCGACCCTGATCTGCAGCAAATCTAGAAGACCTACCGGAGGCAGCGGCGGCAACCGGTGGGGCAGGCAAGGGCTCCGCGAAATATTCCCCGCAAAAAATGAGACTGTCATGCCGGCGAACGCCGGAATCCAGGTAACGCTTTCAGCACGCGCGGCATCTCCTGGATCCCGGCCTTCGCCGGGATGACAGCGCTATTTCAAGCGCTGCTGTCTTGAACGTGAAGCAGACAAGTCAAGGTTTCTCTGCAGCGACTGTCCGCACCAAATAGCCACCCTTCTCAGAGCGCACTAGTGTTAGTAGTTTGTGCTTTTGCGCGTCTTCAAGAAGTTGGTTGAAGCCCTTGTATTGAAATGCTGATTCTGTGAAATCAGGTCTGCGGCGCTTGAGTGCCTGTTTGAGCATCGATGCCCAAACTTGATCATCTTCACCGCGCTCTTCCAATAAGGCTTCGAGTGTTTCAACTACTAGATCAAAGGCTTCCAGCCTACACTCCTCGGCCTTCTCATCCACAGTCTTGTCCGCAGCAGGTTTGGCACTGCTACCCGCAGTTTTAGCCGGCGTCTTGCGCGCCACGCGCTTTTGCGCCGCCTCCTGCGCGCGCACTAGATCGTCGTAGAGAATGAATTCGTCGCAATTGGCTTTGAGCAAATCCGACGTAGAGCTTTTTACGCCCACGCCGATCACATGCTTGTTGTTCTCGCGCAGTTTGGAGACTAGCGGAGAAAAATCCGAATCACCGCTGATGATCACAAACGCATCCACATGCGATTTGGTGTAGCAAAGATCAAGGGCGTCCACCACCATGCGGATGTCGGCCGAGTTTTTGCCGGATTGGCGCACGTGCGGGATTTCAATCAGTTCAAACGCTGCCTCGTGCATGCCGGCCTTGAAGCCTTTGTAGCGTTCCCAATCGCAGTAGGCTTTTTTCACGACGATGTTGCCCTTGAGCAAGAGCCGCTCCAACACTTTCTTGATGTCAAACTTGGCGTACTTGGCTTCTTCTACGCCCAGCGCAATGTTCTCAAAATCGCAGAACAGCGCCATGTTGGTAATTTCAGTTTGCGCGGCCATGGAACACATCCGTTTCAATTGAAGATTGTTTATTCATGAACGTTTTAGCTTCGCAGAAACGCTAGGTAAGACGCTTTATTCATGAGCGTTTTCAGGCAAAAATGGCCCAAAAGGCGCATGAATATTGCGTACTATGCTTTTGAAAGTTGCTGTGCCAACTCTTTAGCTCTTGCTTCAGCCGCTTTGAGTGCCTGCACAATACTCGCGTCCACGCCCGCGTTTTGCATGTGCGATAGCGCTGCGTAAGTGGTGCCGCCCTTGCTCGTCACGCGTTCGCGCAATACCGCAAGCGCATCGGGCGAGCCCGCAGCCAAGGCCGCAGCGCCCTGAAATGTGCTTACTGCCAGATTACGCGCTTCGTCAGGATGAAATCCGAGGTCAAGCGCCGCGCGTTCCATCGCTTCCATAAAGTAGAACACGTAGCCCGGCCCGCTGCCTGAAATCGCGGTGATCGCATCCAGCATGCTTTCATCAGCCAACCACATGGTTTGTCCCGCAGTTTCAAACAGTGACTGGACGGCGCTGATATCGTTGCCATCGCAGCCCGGCAGTGCGAACAGCCCCGTCATGCCCAGCCCAACCTTAGCTGGTGTATTGGGCATAGCGCGCGCAAGCTTGGCATGCTGATTCAGCCAAGGCGCAATCGTGGCCAGCGGCAGGCCGGCGGCGATGCTGATGACCAGTTTGTCACTGGATAAAAATGGTGCAATCTGCGCGCACACTTCACGCATGGCCTGCGGCTTGACAGCGAGCACCCATACATCGCATGCGGTCAGATCAGGATGCGCCAGCGCATGCACGGTGATGCCACGCGTTTGCAACGCATTTCTTGCAGCGTCGGCCGGTTCAATCACCAGCACTTCCTGCGGCGTTAAGGCGCCATCCAGAATGCGGTCAATCAGCGCGCTGGCCATGTTGCCGCCGCCGATGAAGGCGATCTTGAGTTGGTTTGTTTGCATGTTGCCCATGTTAGCGAAGTGATGCACTGATGGGTGTGGCAAGGGGTATTGCTGGTGTGCGGAGTTGCTTGATCAAGCTGGCTGGAGGCGGAATTGACCCGGATAGAACTTAAGCATTCTCCAGCAAACGGCGTGGGCAGTAGTGCCGCGTCAAACCCCGCTAAGTCAAGGGATTTAGTTAAGTAAAAGGCTAGGATTCTGCGCGATCGCGGCGCATAGTGCGCCTCCCAGACCGGCTTTCGGCCAGGGTAGCGCGAGAAACGCCGAGCGCTATGTCAAGCCTTGGCTTTTCGCGGCCAAGCGTGTACGCGCTCCTGTCGCGTGCCACATCAATGAAGGAATCACCATGCAAACTACTCACACCGCTGCCATCGTTACTGGCACGCCTGACCTCATCGACACTGCCGTGGCAGCCGGCAACTTCACTACTTTAACCAATGCACTCAAAGCAGCCGGTCTAGTTGACACGCTCAAAGGTGCGGGCCCATTTACCGTATTTGCTCCGACCGACGAAGCTTTTAAAAAGCTGCCCGCAGGCGCTCTTGATGGCTTGCTCAAAGACAAAGCCAAGCTCGCCGCCATTCTCACGTATCACGTCCTACCAGGCAAAGTGATGGCCAAGGATGTGGCCTCGGGCGATGTGAAGACCGTGGCCGGCGGCATGATGAAGATCGTGAAATCCGCCGACGGCGTGACCGTTGACGGCGCAAAAGTTACCAAGACCGATATCGAAGCCAGCAACGGCGTGATCCACGTGATTGATACTGTGGTGATGCCGAAGTAGTTTGATTCAGCAATTTTCAGTTTGATTTGTAGTTTTGGCCCCGCGCAAGCGGGGTTTTTTACATGTTGCATCGCCTTTTACCGGCAAGCGCACTTGGCATCAGCTTCCAAAGCTTGCCAGCAACGTGGCATTACCGCCTGCTGCGGCAGTATTGATCGTCACCGTCTGCTCGGTCACAAAGCGGCTCAGGTAATGCGGCCCGCCGGCTTTTGGGCCGGTGCCGGATAGGCCCTGGCCGCCGAAGGGCTGCACGCCCACCACCGCGCCGATCACGCTGCGGTTGATGTACACGTTGCCCACGCGCAGTTTGGCGGCGATCTGCTGGGCGCGGCCCATGATGCGGGTCTGGATGCCCAGGGTGAGGCCGTAGCCAAAGCGGTTGATCGCCTCCATCAACGCGTCCAGCTCCTTGGCCTTGTAGCGCACGATGTGCAGGATCGGGCCGAAGACTTCTTCTTTGACCTCGGCGATGCCGGCGACTTCGTAGGCACACGGGGCGAAGTAGTGGCCGCGTGCGGGCAAGCTCGGCGTCTTTCCGACCAACTTTGCATGCTTAGCGAGTTGCGCCTCGTAAGTTTGCAGGCGTGTAAGCGCTTCTTGGTCGATGATCGGCCCCACATCGGTGGCAAGATCAAGCGGGTCGCCCATGCGCAGCACCTCCAGCGCGCCAGCGATGCCGGCGATGATTTCATCGGCCACATCGTCTTGAATTGCCAGCACGCGCAGCGCGCTGCAGCGCTGGCCGGCGCTGCGGGCGCTGCTGGTCACGACCGCGTCAATCACTTGCTCCGGCAGCGCGGTGGAATCCACGATCATGGCGTTGATGCCGCCGGTCTCGGCAATCAGTGGCGCAAGTGGTGCGTCGCGGTTGGCGAGGCTCCTGGCGATCAATCGCGCCACTTCGGTGGAGCCGGTAAAGGCTACACCGGCGCAGCGTGCGTCGCGCGTCATCGCGGCGCCCACATCGCCCGCGCCGGCGAGCATAATCAGCACATCGTGCGGCACGCCGGCAGCATGCAGCAGCGCTACCATGCGCGCGGCGACCAGCGGCGTTTGTTCGGCAGGCTTGGCCAGCACGCAGTTACCGGTGACAAGTGCGGCTGAGACTTGCCCCGCAAAAATAGCGAGCGGAAAATTCCACGGGCTGATGGCGGCCCATACGCCACGGCCACGCGCAGTCAGCGTATTTTCTTCGCCAGTGGGGCCGGGCAGCGTTTGCGGCGACATGAGTTTTTCTGCCTGATGCGCGTAATAACGCAGAAAGTCCACGGCCTCACGCACCTCGGCCACGCCGTCAGCGATGGTCTTGCCGGCCTCACGTGCGAGCAGCGGCAAAAACTCTTCCATCTGCGCTTCCAATGCATCTGCGGCTTTGCGTAGGCAATCGGCGCGCTGCGTCACCGGCTGCGCTTCCCACGCGGGCCAGGCGGCTTGGGCTTTAGCGTAGGCGGTATCCACATCTTGCACTGTCGAGAGTTTGACTTTGCCAACTACGGCACCATCAACCGGGCTGAGGACGATTCCCTCCCCTGTGGGCAGGGGAGGGCGAGGGTGGGGTTGTTCGAGGACTCTGTGCTCCTGGCCAGAACCCCCTCCTAACCTCCCCCTGCCCGCAGGAGGAGGGATTTGCAAAGCAGATACGCTTGATCCATGCGCCTTTTCAAGCATTTTTGCCTCAAAAGGCGCATGAATACTGCGTAGAGCACTCTTAATGCTATGCCGCTGCAGCACATCGAGCCCACGGCTGTTGGCGCGCGATGCGCCGTATTGATGCACTGGCAGCGGCAGCGCAGTCGAGGTATGCACGGTGACGGGCAGTGTGGTGAGCGTTTGGGCGGGCACACGCGCATCGGCCAGTTGATGCACGAATGAAGTGTTTGCGCCGTTCTCCAGCAAGCGGCGCACCAGGTACGCGAGCAGATCGCGCGGCTCACCCACCGGCGCATAGATGCGCACGGGCACGTTCAAATCGGCCGCAGCGGCTTCATACAGGCTTTCGCCCATGCCATGCAGGCGCTGAAACTCATAGTTGGTGCTGCTACCCGCCAGCGCGCGCACAGCGGCCAGCGTAGCGGCGTTGTGCGTCGCAAACATTGGATAGAGCGTGCCTTGCGCCTTGAATAGTTTTGCAGCGCAGGCCAGATAACTCAGATCGGTGTGGCTTTTGTGTGTGAACACCGGGTAACCAGACAGGCCAAATTCCTGCGCGCGCTTGATTTCTGCGTCCCAGTACGCGCCTTTGACCAGGCGCACCGCGAGTACTGTGCCGTATTTTTTGGCAAGCACTGCA
>JBJOQV010000011.1:0-2710 GCA_046049785.1 Pseudomonadota bacterium | reverse complement strand
CAGGCCGTAGTCTGCGTCGCTGGCAATCGGGTTCAGGTGCTCGGTGTTCACAATGAGTAGCGGTGCTTCGTCGTAGTGATGAAAGTAGTCTGCGTAGGCCTGGTTCAAGCGGCCTAAATAGTCTTCTGTAATGTAAGACTCCATCGGCACGCCGCGGCGGCGCACGCGCGCCACCAGCGTATCAGTCTGCGCCTGCAGCAAAATGACCAAATCGGGCTTGGGCACTTGCGGTTTGACGTTGTTGAAGATCGTGCGGTAAAGCAGGTATTCATCGTCAGACAGCGTCAAGCGCGCAAACAGCGGATCTTTTTCCAGCAGAAAATCCGCGACGAAGATCTGCTGAAAAAAATCAAACTGCGCCAGATCGCGCAGTTGCTCGACGCGCTGAAACAAAAAGCATAGCTGCGTAGCGAGTGCATAGCGCTGCCCCTGCTCGTAGAACTTTGCCAGAAACGGATTTTCACCGGGCAGCTCCAGCAACAACTGCGCATCCATCTGCGCCGCCAGCCGTTTGGCAAAGCTGGTCTTGCCCACGCCGATGGGGCCTTCTACAACAATGTGCCGGAATTTTTCAATGCTCATGCGGAACGAAACATAAAGTACACCGCGCCCACCAGACACAGCGCGGCCCACAGATAATCAAGCTTGAGCGGTTCTTTCATGTAAAACAGCGCAAACGGCACAAAAACCGACAGCGTGATGACTTCTTGCATGATCTTGAGCTGCGCCACCGAGAACATGGTGTAGCCAATCCGGTTGGCCGGCACCTGCAGCAGGTATTCAAACAGGGCAATGCCCCAACTGATCAGCGCCGCAATCCACCATGGCCGGTCGGCCAGGTTTTTCAGGTGTGCGTACCACGCAAACGTCATGAACACGTTGGACAGCGCGAGCAGGCCGATGGTCTGCAGGGGAATCGGAATCGATGCGTTCATGCGGCTAAGCCTTGCTAATCGATTGATCGGCCACGCGCGGCAACTGCTCTTGCGCCGGGCCGACGCCGGGAATCACGGCATCCGGCCACACTTCCAGCAGCGGCAGCAGCACAAAAGCGCGCAGATGCATGCGCGGATGCGGCACCGACAGCGTGGGCGTAGTGATCGCCTGATCGCCATAAAGCAGCAAATCCAAATCCAGCGTGCGCGGTGCGTTTTTGTACGGCCGCTCGCGGCCATGCTGCCGCTCAATGGCCAGCAAGCTCTTGAGCAAGGTGAGCGCGGGCAGGCTGGTGCGGATAAGCTGCACCGCGTTCAGATAGTCCGGGCCGCTGGATTCAACCGGCGCGCTGCGGTAGATGCTGGAAAACGCTAGCGGCTCCGATTGGGGCAACTGCGCGATGGCCGTGCGCGCGTGCGCCAGCGCGCCGGCAGCATCGCCCAGATTGGCGCCCAGGCCAATGGCGGCCACAACGGATGCGTTCACGATTGGGGCGGCGTAACTTCCGGCGGCGTGGCACCGCCACTGCTACCCTTGCTGCGGCTTCTGCGGCGGCGTTTGGCGCCACCACCGCTAGCAGCAGCACCGGGTTCAGGGCGTTTGGTTGCAAGCGACTGGATCAGCGCATCGCGCCCTGGCGGATCGGCCTCGTAAAACTGCGTCCACCAATCACCGGCCTCCGGCGGCGCTTCGCCGCTTTGCGCGCGCAGCAGATAGAAATCGTAGCCGGCGCGAAAGCGCGGATGTTCCACCAGTTTGTAGGCGCCGCGGCCGCGCTTGTCAAAGCGCGGCTGCAGGTTCCAGATCTCGCGCATGTCGGCGGTGTAGCGGCGCGGAATCGCCAGCGAATCGCACTGGGTATCGAGCACATCGGTCATGGCGTCGTTCAGCGCTGGATAGACATGCGCACCCTTGGCTTCATAGTCCTTGGCCTTGGCGAGCACCTCGTGCCACAGCAGCGCGGCAAACAGAAAACTGGGCGTGACGGGTTTGCCCTGGCGCACGCGCTCGTCAGTATTTGCAAGCGCTGCCATCACGAATTTTTCGCCCAGCGGCTGCTCCAGCACCACATCCAGCAGCGGCAGCAGGCCGTGATGCAGGCCTTCGCCGCGCAGGCGCTTGATGGTGGCCACCGCGTGGCCGGAGAGCAGCAGTTTTTGAATCTCGTCGAACAGCCGCGCCGGCGGCACATTGGCAATCAAGTCTGCCAGCGGCGCAATCGCGGCGTGGGTTTTTTTCTCCACGCTAAAGCCTAGCTTGGCGGCAAAGCGCACCACGCGCAGCATGCGCACCGGGTCTTCGCGAAAGCGTGTCGCCGGCTCGCCGATCACGCGCAGCGTTTTGTTTTGCAGATCTTTCAGGCCGCCACAATAGTCGTGCACCTGCTGCGCGGTAGGGTCGTAATAAAACGCGTTGACGGTAAAGTCGCGCCGCTCCGCGTCCGTCTGCTGATTGCCGAAAGTGTTGTCGTTCAGTACGCGGCCGTGTTCGTCCTTGGGCGCGGCATCTTGTGAAGCGCCGCGAAAGGTGGTGACTTCCAGCGTTTCGCGGCCCATCATCACGTGCACAATCTGAAAGCGGCGGCCGATGATGCGTGCGCGGCGAAACAGCCGCTGCACCTGCTCGGGCGTGGCGTTGGTGGCCACATCAAAGTCTTTGGGCCGGCGGCCAACCAGCAGGTCGCGAACAGCCCCACCCACGATGTAGGCCTCGTAGCCGGCATCCTGCAGCGTTGTGACCACGCGCACAGCACGGTCATCCAGCAACTTGGGAT
>JBJOQV010000010.1:0-2878 GCA_046049785.1 Pseudomonadota bacterium | reverse complement strand
AGAACCGTCGGTAGGAATCAGTATTTTCTTGTACATGACATTTTCCTGGCTCAAGTTTGCGGCTGCTCACCCGTATCAAGCAGCTGCCTGCAGTGGCTGCCAGGGCGTCGCCGAGCGCGCTCTGGATGCCCGCGCCGGCGGGCTTCGTTTGCTGCTCACAGCGTGAATCCGTGACTCTTGCGGCGCAGCTGGCGATGCGTGGCGGCCCGTGCGCAAGGCCTCGGGCTTGAGTATCTGCACATCACGCTGATCAATACAGATGACGCCGGCGGCGTGCAGCGCCGACAGGGAGCGGCTGACTGTTTCCAGCGTCAGGCCAAGATAGCTACCGATCTCGCGGCGCGTCATGCGCAGCAGAAATGCGCGTGACGAAAAGCCCAACTGCGCGTGGCGCTCGGCCTGCATGGCAATAAAGTGCGCGACGCGCGCATCCGAGTGCAGGGCGCCAAGCGTGGCCAGATTGATGTGCTCTTGCACCAGCTCGCGGCTGATCACGCGGTAGATGACTTCTTCAAACTCGTCGCACGAGTGGCCCAGCGCCACCAACTGACGAAATGGAATCACGATAAGATCGCAGTCAGACAGCGCAACCACTTCAGAAGCGTGGCAGTCCTTGCAAATGCCATCGCTGCCCAGTAAATCGCCCTTCATCGGAAAAGACAGCACGCGCTCATTGCCTTCGCCATCGACGATCAGCGTCTTCAGATAGCCGGAGTTGACGACGTACAGCGCCTCAAATGCCTGCCCGGCGTGATACAGCCGCTGGCCCGGCTTGAGGCGCCGGTGCTGAAACAGGGTTTCTTGCCCGGCATATTGCGCTTTTGTATCAAGACGCAGCAGCCGGCAGACATCCGCCACCGTTGACCACAGTGCGCCTCGGCCTAGTTGGCCGGCGCGCACCGCATCGCTGCTGTCTGGCCGGACACTGATTGTGCAAACGTCTTGAGTGCTCATCATTTGATTCTTCCTTTAGTCAAAGCGGAGGTGGGTTGCGGCGGGGGTTCAGGTGACTGCGTGGCCCGGATTGGGTTGCCAGGTGCGCAGCAGATTCGGTATTTGCCCAAAATCGTTGGACTTATCCAAGAACGCATCAGCGCCGTATCGATGAGCGAGCTTTCGATACTGGTCTGAATTGAAATTGGTCAGCACAATAACTTTGAGCGTTGGCATGGTTTTCTTTACGTGTTGCAAAACATTCAGTCCGTTGCCGCTCACCAGCCGAATATCCAAAATCACCACATCAGGCATGTTGGCCTCGATTCCTTGAATCGCGCCCAGCACATCATCCGCGGTGCCCACTACATCCATGCCTTGAATCTCCTCCACCATTTGCACAATGCGCTGGCAAATCGCGGCAGAATCTTCAACGACGTAGACCTTCATGGCAGGAGCTTGGCAAGCAACTTCGTTGAACATGTATGTAGTATGGTCAACGCTCTGGCCATGCACCATCGGAGCACGCTGATTTGATGCGTCAGATTTGGCGCGGGTGGGGTAGGAATCGTCTGACAAGCGCACAGCGCACGAGGCGCTTGCGCGGCCTTTGCGCAAAAAAGAGAAAGTAAGAGAACTACGGTATGGAAAATAGACTACGCAGTATCCACGAGCCTTTTCAAGCAAAAATGCCTCAAAAGTCTCATGGATATTGCGTAGTGGCGCTTGAAGAGCACGCTATTTGTTATTCCACTCAGAAGCGGCCAAACTCGTCCGGCAGTGAGCGTTCTTGGCCGCCGCTGCCACGCGTTGTGACTTTCGATCAGCAACGAACCCGATCAGTTGAGGCGACCTAGGCCTTTGCAGGTGCAATCGACTGCAGCACACCGTCGCGCAGCAGCGCGCTGAGTCGCCGCGTTTCCGCCGGTGGCGTGCCGTCAAGTAGCAACTGCACTATGGCGTTTGCCGCCGCCACCAGAACCCGCGCGCCTGTGGGGATGTCGACAGTCAGTTGTACCGATTGCGAGAGCCTGAGCAGCCTTGACCGAACGATCGACTCAGCGGCTTCTCGCAAGGGGACGGCCGACGCGCCGTTGGCACGGATCGCATTGACGAGGTCTGGGTGTTCGATCGCAAACTCGATCCAGTCGTCCCAACCGCGCATGACATCTTGCCGCGGATCGTCCAAAGGCTTCATGCGCTGCTTGCGTGCGAAGAATGCCTGCATCTCTGACGCAGCGATTGCCCGCAGCAGTCCATCCTTGTCGCCGTAGTGGTGGTACAGCGTGGGCGCGGTGACGCCCGCGCGGTCACATACGGCGCGCGTGGTCAATGCCGACGCCCCGCCATCGCGCAGCAGATCCAGCGCGGCGAGGCGAATCCGCTCGATAGGAGCCAGGCCATCGGCGGCAGCTGGGTCAGGCGCGCGAGAAGCTGTGTTCATTGCAAAAATTATAGCGCTGCTATATTATAGCGGCGCTATACAAAACCGAGGCCGAGTTGGCATCGAGAAAGCGTGGCGCGTGTGGACTTGCATAAAAGGATCACTATGAACATCTTCATCACAGGCGGCTCCGGCTTTGTCGGTGGCCATCTGATCCAGCGGCTGCGTGCGGACGGCCATTCGGTGGTTGCTGCCGCGCGCTCGGTAGCTGCTGCCGAGCGCGTTGCGCGCTTGGGCGCTCAGCCCTGGTGCGGCTCCCTCACGGATGTGAACGCGCTTTCCGAGGCGTTAGCCGGCTGCGATGCCGTTGTCCACACCGCAGCGCACTTGAAGATGTGGGGAGCGCTGGCGGAGTTTGAGGCATCCAACATCGGCCTTACCCGCCATATGCTTGCGGCGGCGCGCGCCGCAGGGGTGCGCCACTTCGTACACATCAGCGCAGCGTCGGTGGTGATGGATGCGCCGACGGCGCTCGTAAACATCGACGAGTCTGCCGCCCTT
>JBJOQV010000009.1:0-4683 GCA_046049785.1 Pseudomonadota bacterium | reverse complement strand
GTGGTGGCATCGACTGAACGGCCTGAAGAACGTGCAGGAGCAGGCCGAGCATGTCATGGAAAAAATTGGCCTGAATCGCCGCCGCGATACCAAGGCCGGCCTGCTCACCTATGCAGAACAGCGCGCCCTGGAAATTGGCATCACCATTGCCGGTGGCGCAAATGTGATTCTGCTGGACGAACCCACCGCAGGCATGAGCCGCAGCGAGTCAGACCGCGCTGTGGAGCTGATCCGCAGCGTGACGCAGGGCAAAACGCTGGTGATGGTGGAGCACGACATGAGCGTGGTGTTTGGCCTGGCAGACCGTATCAGCGTGCTCGTGTATGGCGAGGTCATTGCCAGCGACAAGCCGGAAAACATCCGCAGCAACGCCGCGGTGCAAGAGGCTTACCTTGGAGCACATAACGAAGAGGCGGCACATGCTTGAAGTTAAAAACCTGCATGGCTATTACGGCAAAAGCCATGTGCTGCACGGCGTGGACATGTCTATCGGCAAAGGCGAGATTGTCAGCCTGCTGGGCCGCAACGGCGTGGGGCGTTCCACCACCGCCAAGGCAATCATGGGCTTGGTGGACTGCACCGGCTCGGTCAAATTTCATGGCAAACAGCTCGTGGGCATGAAGGCTTACGAGATTGCGCATCATGGTCTTGGCTATGTGCCGGAAAATCGGGATATCTTTCCCAGCCTGACGGTGGAGCAAAATCTCACGCTTGGCCTGAAAGGCAAAAAGCCCGGCAAGTGGGGCTATGAGGATATGTACCAGATGTTCCCGCGCCTGAAAGAGCGGCAGCACACGCAAGCCGGCGTGCTCTCTGGCGGCGAGCAGCAGATGCTTACGCTATGCCGCACGCTCATGGGCGACCCGGAGTTCATCATCATCGATGAACCCACCGAGGGCCTGGCGCCCAAGATTGTCGACTTGGTGGCGCAGTATCTGCAGGAACTCAAGCGCCGCGGCCTGTCGGTGCTTTTGATCGAGCAGAAGCTGGCTATCGCTTTGGATATCTCGAGCCGCCTGTATGTCATGGGCCACGGCAACATCGTGTTTGAGGGTTCTCCGGCAGAGTTGAAAGACAACGCGGACGTGCGCCGCGAGTGGCTGGAGGTGTAGAAATCTCGTTCTAAATACCGTGTACGCAATATCCATGCGCCTTTTGGGGCAAAAATGCTTGAAAAAGCGCATGAATATTGCGTAAAGCATTTTTATACGCGCTGAATAGAACGACCGTTCGTTTTTGCGGTAACCTTGTTTCAGAACATTTTTCATTGAGCGCTTCTCGCATAGAAGGCAGCAGAGGGACACATGACCGCTGAATACAAAGTCCACGGCAGCGTTGCCGTGATCACCATGAACAATCCGCCCGTCAATGGGCTCGGGCACGCCACGCGCAAGGGCATTACCGATGGGCTTGAGAAAGCCGTTGCCGATGCCGCGGTAAAAGCCATCATCATTACCGGTGCGGGCAAGGCATTTAGCGGCGGCGCGGACATCAAAGAATTCAACACGCCCAAGATGGCGGCAGAACCTAGCCTGCACAGCGTGATCAAGGCGATTGAAGCCAGTGACAAGCCGGTGATTGCCGCGATTCATAGCGTGGCAATGGGTGGCGGGCTTGAGCTAGCGCTGGGCTGCCACTACCGCATTGCAGCCCCCGGGGCGCAGATTGCGCTGCCGGAAGTGAAGCTGGGTCTGTTGCCCGGTGCCGGCGGCACGCAGCGCCTGCCGCGTGTGATCGGTGTTGAAAATGCGCTGAACATGATCGTCAGCGGCGAGCCTGTCAAAAGCGAACTGCTAGCCATGGCACCGGGGCAAAAGCTGTTTGACAAGATGGCTGCGTCGCCTGAAAAGCTGGCGGAAGAAGCGCTGGCATTCGCGGGTGAAGTTTCCGCGAAAAGGCCCTTGCCGCTGGTGCGCAACCTGAAGGCGGAACATCCCAACGCAGACGCATATTTTCAATTTGCACGCAACACGGTCAAGGCCGTGGCCAAGAACTTCCCCGCGCCGCCCAAGTGCGTGGATTGTGTGGAGGCCGCGGTCAAGCAAAAGTTTGACGATGGTCTGAGCTTTGAGCGCGAGCAATTTATCGCGTTAATGATGACGCCAGAGAGCAAAGCGCTGCGCCACGCCTTCTTTGGTGAACGTGCCGCGAGCAAACTCCCCGATGTGCCGGAAGATACGCCTGTGCGCGAGATCAAGAAGCTCGCGGTGATCGGTGCCGGCACCATGGGCGGCGGAATTGCCATGAATTTTTTGAACGCCGGCATTCCGGTCGTCATGCTCGAAACCAAGCAGGATGCGCTGGATCGCGGTGTGGCCACCATCAAGAAAAACTACGAAGGCCAGGTGAAGAAGGGCAAACTCAAACAGGACAAGTACGACCAGCGCATGAGTTTGCTCAAGACCACGCTGGATTACAACGACCTCAAAGACGCAGACATGGTGATTGAAGCCGTGTTTGAAGACATGGGTGTGAAAGAAGCCGTGTTCAAACAGCTGGACGAGGTGATGAAGCCCGGTGCAATCCTGGCCAGCAACACCTCCACGCTGGATGTAGACAAGATCGCTGCCTTTACCAAGCGGCCGCAAGATGTCATTGGCACGCATTTTTTCAGCCCCGCCAATGTGATGAAGCTGCTGGAGGTGGTGCGCGGCGAAAAGACGGCCAAGGATGTACTCGCTACTGTCATGAAGCTGGGCAAGACGATCAAGAAGACCGCGGTGGTTTCCGGCGTGTGTGATGGCTTTATCGGCAACCGCATGATTGAGCAGTACAGCCGTCAAGCAGGCTTTTTGCTGGAAGAAGGCTGCACCCCCGCGCAAGTAGACAAAGCGGTGGAGAAGTTCGGCTTTGCGATGGGGCCGTTTCGCATGGGTGACTTGGCTGGCAACGACATCGGCTGGGCAATTCGCAAGCGCCGGTATGTGGAAAAGCCGAACATGAAGTACAGCAAGACCGCAGATTTGCTGTGTGAGATGGGCCGCTACGGACAGAAGACTGGTGCCGGCTGGTACGACTACCAAGCGGGTAAGCGCGACGCGATTCCAAGCGACGTGATCAACAAGATGATCGAAGACCACCGCAAAACGCTTGGTATCACGCCGCGCAAGATCAGCGATGAGGAAATCGTGCATCGCCTGGTGTATTCGCTCGTGAACGAAGGCGCGCACATTCTGGAAGAAGGCATTGCGAGCAAGGCGAGCGACATCGATATGGTCTATCTCACCGGCTACGGCTTTCCGCTCTGGCGCGGCGGGCCGATGTGCTACGCGGACACGCAAGGACTGTTTAACGTGGTAGAGACCATGAAGCGCTTTGCCAAGAATCCGCTGGACGATGCACAGTTTTGGACACCCGCACCGCTGCTGGCCAAATTGGCGGCAGAGGGCAAAACGTTTAGCTAATTGCATATCGATACGCAGTATCCATGGGCATTTCGAGGCAAAAATGGCTCAAAACCCTCATGGATACTGCGTAGTCGCTTTCAAATATCACCGAACTTGCTGGAGAACATCATGACCGACGCAGTGATCGTTTCAACCGCACGCACGCCACTGGCCAAAAGCTGGAAGGGCGCGTTCAACATGACCCATGGCGCAACGCTGGGTGGCCACGCCATCAAAGCCGCAGTCGAGCGCGCCAAAATTGACGGCGCAGAAGTCGATGACGTGCTGATGGGCTGCGCCAACCCCGAAGGCGCCACGGGCTGGAATATTGCGCGCCAAGCTGCGCTGCGGGCAGGTCTGCCTGATTCTGTGGCCGCCGCAACAGTGAATCGCTTCTGCTCAAGTGGTTTACAGACCATTGCCATGGCAGCGCAGCGCGTTATCGCCGGCGAAGGCGACATTTACGTCGCGGGTGGAGTGGAAAGTATTTCCTGCGTGCAGCAAGAGATGAACATGCACATGTTTCAGGACAGCTGGCTCAAAGAGCACAAGCCCACGATTTACTGGAACATGATGCAGACCGCAGAGAATGTGGCTAAGCGCTACAACATGAACAAAGAGCGCATGGACCGCTTTGGCGCGGAAAGCCAGCAAAAAGCCTGCGCCGCGCAGGAAGCCGGCAAGTTCAATGACGAGATCGCGCCGATCACCGTCACCGCTGGCGTGGCCGATCCGCAATTGGGCATGCGCAGCAAAGAAGTGACCGTGAGTGCAGATGAAGGCCTGCGCCCCGGTACCACGTATGAATCCATCAAAGACATTCGCACTGCCGTGCCCGGCGGCGTTGTCACCGCCGGCAACGCCAGCCAGTTTTCAGACGGTGCGGGAGCGTGCGTGGTGATGAGCAGCAAAGTGGCACAGCAAAAAGGCTTAAAGCCGCTGGGCATCTTCCGCGGTTTTGCGGTGGCAGGCTGCGACCCAGATGAGATGGGCATCGGCCCCGTATTTGCCGTGCCTAAAGTGCTCAAACGCCTGGGTCTGAAAGTAGAAGATATTGACCTGTGGGAGCTGAATGAAGCGTTTGCCGTGCAGGTTCTCTACTGCGCAGACAAGCTGGGTATCCCAATGGATCGGCTTAACGTGGACGGCGGCGCGATTGCGATTGGCCATCCTTATGGGATGAGCGGCCAACGTCTTGTGGGCCATGCGCTGATCGAAGGCAAACGCCGCGGCGCCAAGCTGGTGTGCGCGACTTTGTGTATTGGTGGGGGGATGGGGGCGGCGGGTATTTTCGAAG
>JBJOQV010000008.1:0-6226 GCA_046049785.1 Pseudomonadota bacterium | reverse complement strand
GCTGTCATTCCGAGCGCAGCGAGGAATCTTTGGCCGCATGCGCAGAGATTCCCCGCCGCGCTCGGAATGACAATCTACTTTGCGTCATCGATCTTGATTTTGATCGAGGCATAGAACGCCGACAGATTGCCGATTTCCTCTTCGGTCAGCGGCTGTGCAATCACCGCCATCACCGGATTGGCGCGCTTGCCGCTTTTGTAGTCGCGCAATTGCTGCGCCAGGTACATCTCGGGCTGGCCGGCCAGGTGCGGGGTGTTGGCCATGGTGGTCACACCTTGCACGCCGTGGCAGACCGCGCAGGCCTGCTGCGCTTTGGTCTTGCCGGCCTCAATGTTTTGCGCCAAGACTGCGGGTGCGCAGAGCATCGTAAACAACGGTACAAGTAGTGCGCAAATACTTTTCATGCAGAGTTCCAGGCAAAAATTTGGGGGCCGGCCGCTAGGCCAAACCCCCAAAACGGTTCAGAGCTGCGTTGCGATTACTCGGACTTCTTCGCCTCGCCCACGTAGCTGATGCGATAGATCGCTCCGGTGGCTTCATCGCTCACCAGCATCGAACCGTCTTTCATCACTGCCACATCCACCGGGCGGCCGCGGTACATGCCGGTCTCCTGGTCGAGCCAGCCTTCGGCAAACACCTCGCTCTTGTCGGCGGTGCCATCGGCTTTGAGTGAGACAAAATTGATCAGCGCGCCCGACGGTTTTGTGCGGTTCCAACTGCCGCGCGCCGCCACGAAGATGCCGCCCTGATACTTGGCCGGAAATTGCTTGGCGTTGTAGAAGGTCATGCCCAGCTGCGCTTGATGCGCGGGGAATTCGACCTGTGGCTTGGTCCACTGCGCGGGCGCCGCCATGCCCTTCAGATCAGGCGCAGCCGCCGTGCCTGCAATCACCACGTTGTTGCCGTGGATGAACGGGTAGCCAAAGTGCTCGCCACCGCCGCCGGGCTTGGTGATGCGGTTGAGCTCACCGGGGGGTGTGTCGTCGCCCATGCCGTCGGTCTGGTTGTCGGTGAACCACACGGTCTTGTCTTTCGGGTTGATGTCCATGCCCACTGAATTGCGCACGCCCTTGGCCACCACCGCGCGGCCGGAGCCGTCGAACGGGTTCAAGCTGACCATGCCGCCAATGCCCACTTGCTCATACAGCGCCACCTTGTCTTTGGGCTGAACGTTGAAGGGCTGGCCCAGCGTGATGTAGAGCTTGCCATCGTCGCTAACGCGGCAAGTGCGTGCCCCATGGTTAAAGCTTTCTTCGTCCACCGGAATCAGCTTGCCTTGCGGCACTACCTCGATCACCGCCACATCCGGGCCTTCATAGAAGAACTCGGCGGCCGGGAAGTTGAGCACGCGGTTGTGCTCGGCAACGATCAAGAAACCGTCTTTGGTCCAGCACACGCCGTTGGGCACCTTGAAGTTCAGGCTCGGCGCGAAGGGCTTGACCTCGTCGGCGATCATGTCGCTGTTGCGATCGGTCACTGCCCACACGGTGGTCTTGCGCGTGCCCACAAACAGCATGTTGGCCGAGGGCGCAACTGCCATGTGGCGCGCGTCCGGCACCACGGCGTACAGGTCGATCTTGAAGCCTGGCGGCAGCTTGATGCGCTTGAGATTCTCTTTGATCGCCGCGGCATTGGCGCCGCCTTGATCCACTGGCTTGATGTTCAGGTCCGTACCGGACACCTTGAACTGCTTGAGTTTCTCAAGGTTTTGCGTTTGGGCACTCACGCCAAACGCGGCAGCGATCGCCAGTGCGGCGGCTGCATACTTCAACGTGCGGGGCATATCTGTCTCCTGGGTTTATGTCCGGCTGGACTTGTTGAATTTTTGTATACAGTCTTATGTATACACATTTTTGGCCCGGTTGCGCAAGCTGCCCAGTTGCGGCTACAGGCTGACCCGAATACGCACTCCACAGGCTGCCTTGCCTGCGCACGCTATGATTTGACTATCGTTACGCAATTCACTTGTGCACAAAAAGGTGCAATTCAGTCCTTATGAACGTGGGCGGTGACACTCTGCAGGTTTTGCTGGAAGCCGTGGCGCGCGGCGACGAGCACGCGCTGGCGCGGGTTTACGAGCGCACCTGCGCACATCTGCTGGGCGTTGCGCAGCGTATCTTGGGTAGACAGCAAGTTGCCGAGGATGTGTTGCAGGATGCTTTTGTGAGTGTATGGAAAAACGCCAGCAGTTATGACGCCAAGGTCAGCCAGCCAATGACCTGGCTGATCACGATCGTGCGCAACCGCGCGCTGGATGTGCTGCGCGCGCAAGGCCGCCGCAACGAAACCGCGCTAGAGGTAGACGCAGACGATGAAGGCGCGCCCGCCGGCGTGCTGGCCACGCTCACCACCGGTGAATCGACGCTGGACTTGTTTACCGCCGCCACCGAATCAATGCAGATTCGCCAGTGCATGGAGGGCCTTGAGCCTGCCTGCCGGCAAGGGCTGGCGCTGGCGTACTACCAGGGCTTGTCGCACTCTGAGGTGGCCGAGCAGATGGGCTCGCCGCTGGGTTCGGTCAAAACCTGGATCCGGCGCGGTCTGGCGCAGCTCAAGAGTTGCCTTGAGGGGCGAGAGTCGGTTGGGGGGCGGGCATGAGATACACCGACCCCGCGCTGCTGGACCATCTTGCCTCCGCCTACGTGCTGGGCACGCTGCGTGGCCGTGCGCGCAGCCGTTTTGAGCGGCTGATGCGTGACCGCGCCGACCTACGGCTGCTGGTGGGTCAGTGGCAAAACCGTGTACACAAACTTGCCGCGCCCATTGCGCCGGTGCAGCCCTCGCAGCGCGTGTGGCGCAATATTCAGCAACAGATCAAGCAGCCGGCAAAGCCTGCGAGCACCGCGCAGGCGCAGCAACCGGCTGCGTCCGGCTTGTGGAGCTGGCTCAAAGGCGGCGCGCTGATCGGCGGCGGCTTTGCCGCCGCCATGCTCATGGTTCTGTTGCAGCCGCTGTCATTCATCAGCGTGGACCGCATCGCGCAGCAAGCCGAAAAACTGCCGCAGAGCTATGTAGGTTTGCTGCTGGATGACACCGGCGCGCCCGCAGTGCTGGCCAGCTCGGTGCGGCAAGGCAAAACGCTCACGCTCAAAATGCTCAAACCGGTGGCCGCGCCTGCCGGTACGCAGCTTGTACTGTGGGCGCTACCGACCGAAGGTGCGCCCTTCAAGGTAGGTGTGATTCCGCCAGGCATTCCCGTGCGCGCAAGCGGCACGATTGAGCTGGCAGACTCCTCAGAAAAACTCTTTGCCAAAGTACCCAAGCTGATGGTCACGGCCGAGCCGGCCAATCCGGTGCCTGCCGCGCCCAGCACGCCGCCATTGCTTTCTGGCCACTGCGTCAAGCTCTGGTAATCATCTCCCCCTCCCTTGACGGGGGAGGGCTAGGGTGAGGGTGGAATCCCAGCACGGACACGGCGCTCGGGCCCAACTTATTGCCGCGCCATTGGAGCCCACATCCAATTCCAAATCCACAGCGTACATGGGGCGTGTGCGAGATTCGCGCGCTTTGCTAACCCCCTGATTTGGAGAGAGTCCCATGTTAAACGCATCTTTTATCCGTGCCAGCGCCACCGCCTTTGGTCTTGCCGTAGCGCTTTCCAGCCCCATTGCCACCGTGGCATTTGCCGCTGACACCGAAAGCACGCCGGTGCAAAACGCCCGCATCGACGACTACGCCGCCGGCAAGGCCGCAGTAGACGCTAAAAATTGGAGCAAAGCCGCCGAGCACTTCAAAAAAGTCGTTGCGCAAGACCCCAAGAACGCCGACGGCTGGAATATGCTGGGCTACAGCAGCCGCTGGATGGGCAAGATCGATGAAGCCTTTGCGGCCTATGGCAAAGCACTGGCACTGCAACCCAACCACAAAGGCGCCAATCAGTACATCGGCGTGGCGTATCTAAAGACCAATGATTTGCCCAAGGCGGAAGCGCAGTTGGCCAAGCTGGATTCCATCTGCGGCCAGTCCTGCGAAGAATACAAATCGCTGGCCAAGGCAATTTCTGAGTTCAAGGCCAGCAAGGGCTGATGCACTGAGCAGCGCCGCGTGACGGGTTTGTGCAAGACGTCCGCCTGCCCGCTGCTGCATCATGCGCGCTTTGAACATTTGCATCTGTTTGGCGCTTAGGTGCCAGCGGCGTTCAGGGCCACACCATTTAACGAGACTGCCCATGTTTTTCCGCACTATCTTTTCAACCGAATTGCTCAAGGAGATCATCCATGTATTTTCGTACCATCGCTTCAATGGCATTACTTGCCACCGCATTCCAAGTGTTCGCGCAAACCGCGCCGGCCAAGGCCGCTGATGGCGTGCTGGCCGGCCCAAATGGCATGACGCTGTACACCTTTGACCCTGATCCTGTGAACGGCGGCAAAAGCATGTGCAACGGCGGCTGCGCCACTAACTGGCCGCCACTGATGGCTGAAACAGGTGCTAAAGCGGCGGGCGACTTCACCGTCATCACACGCGATGATGGCAAGGCGCAGTGGGCCTTCAAAGGCAAGCCGCTGTATTACTGGGTGAAAGATCAAAAGCCCGGCGATAAGACCGGTGATGGCGTGAACAACGTGTGGAAAGTCGCAAAACCGTAAGAATCGCTACGCAATATCCATAAGCTTCTTCAGCCGTTTTTGCCTGAAAACCCGCATGGATATTGCATTATTGCTTTACCAGGTACCCCGCAACTGCCAGAAACAGCGGCGTGGTAATGGCGGCCAGCGCGGTGGTGAGTACCATCGCGCTGGCAATCACTGGCTGCAGCGCGCCAAACTGCCGCGCCATCATGTACACATTCACACCAGTGGCCATGCACGCAGTGAGCACCACGGCCAGCGTCTCCGTCGGCGGTAAATCCAGCAGCCGCGCAAAGAGCAGCACTGCGAGTGGCTGAACCACCACTTTGATCATCGCAATCGCCAGGCTGGGCCGCCAGCCTTCACGCACCGGGTAGTTTGACAGGCTCATGCCCAGCACCAACAGTACCAGCGGTGCGGCGGCAGTACCCAGCCATTTGAGCGGCGCGTCAATCCACGGCGGCAGTGTGCCAAGCAGGTAGCCATACAGTGTGCCCAGCAGGATGGAGGCGACAATCGGATTGGTCAGCACGCCCAGCGCTGTTTTGCCAATGCCCTTGAGCGATAGCGCGCCATGTTTGCCCCATTCAATCGAGATAGTCACCAGCGTCCACAGCGTCAGCGCGTTGAACACAATGATCAGCGCTACCGCCGGCACAGCCGCCTCACCCAGCAGAATCTTTGCCAGCGGCAGCCCCAGCAGCACAATATTGGAAAACACCCCGCCCAAAGCAAACACCGAGCCCTGCGTGCTATCAAACCCAAACATGCGCGCCGCGACCACGCGGCCCAGCACAAACACCACCAAACAACTGCCAAAGTAGGCGGCCAGCAGCCGCACATCCACGCCCGGCAGCGTGTGCGCCTGGCTCATCAAGCGAAACAGCGTGGCAGGCAGCAGCACCGCGTAGCAAAACTTGTTGAGCACATCAGTCACGCGCTCAGAAATCTTGAAGATGCGTGAAGCAGCGTAGCCCGCGCCGACGGTGGCAAACAGCGGGGTGGAGAGCAGCAGCAGTTGGAAGAAAGCGTTCAAGATGTAGCGGCAGCGGCAGAGATTGAGGGCACAACGAATGCTGTAGGAAGTGTCATTCCCGCGCAGACGGGAATCCAGGTTTATCTAGTGCTACACGTGGCGCCAAATACGCCTGGATTCCCGCCTGCGCGGGAATGACAGCTCCTATGTTTCACTGCTACGCAATATCCATGCGCTTTTTGAAGCAAAAATGCCTCAAAACCCGCATGGATATTGCGTAAAGCGTGTTTGAGTGCACGCTTTAGCGCACCCGCATCCCCGGCGTCACACCCGCGTGTGGCTCCAGCAAAAACACGCCGGGGTTGGCTTTTTCGTCCGCATGGCTTGCGGCCAGTACCATGCCTTCGCTCACGCCAAACTTCATCTTGCGCGGCGCGAGGTTGGCAATCATCACCGTGAATTTGCCCACCAGGTCTTCTGGCTTGTACGCAGACTTGATGCCGCTAAACACATTGCGGTGGCGGCCTTCACCTACGTCGAGCGTAAGGCGCAGCAGCTTGTCCGAGCCTTCTACATGCTCGGCGTTAATGATTTTGGCGATACGCAGATCAACTTTGGTGAAGTCGTCGATTTTGACTTCAGGGGCGAGTTCTTCGCCGCCTGGCAGTACCAGTGCTTG
>JBJOQV010000007.1:0-4244 GCA_046049785.1 Pseudomonadota bacterium | reverse complement strand
GCTCTTCGTAGTTGCGGCCCACGCAGTACACCCGGTGCACGGCAAATTGTTCGGCGCGGCCAACAACCGAAACCGCAACCACGGCCGGTGGAGCAAAGACATAGTTCATTGCAACCTTTCTTCGCGGTGCAGACCCAGCGCTTGATGCACGGGCCGGTCAGAAAAACTAAACAGCACGCAGCCGCTTGAGGTAGAAAAGCGCGCGCTGTGCCAGGACGGCACTACGAAATGATCGCGCGGGCCAAATTCAAACGTCCAAGTGTTCGAACCAAACGCAATGCCTACTGTGCCCTGCCCTTCGACCACGCTGTACACCGCGCCATCGGTCTGGCGCCATGCTTTGCCGGCAAATCCCTTGGGCAGCAATTGCATGAAGGTGGCCATGGTCGGCATGGGTGAACCGCCGGTGGCGGGGTTGACATAGCGCAGCTTGCTGCCGTCCCAGGCATCGACCGGTGCGTCTTTTGCGAGTTTTTCCAGCGCATCGCGGGTGCGCGCGTAGGGGTAGCTGAAAATCGGTGAACTCGCTCCGTGTGGATTTTCGTACCTTACCGGCAGCATATTGGCGCCGTAGCGTGCGAGGTTGTCGCCTTCAGCGCGCGTCACCTCCTGCTGCGCCGCGCTGCCATTTTGCGCAAAGCCGGCGTCCAGAAAGCGCACCATTGGAATATCCAGCCCGTCCAGCCATACCACCGGCTCTTGCGCGTCGCTGCCGTGGTCATGCCAAGTCCAGCTTGGCGTGATGATGAAATCGCCCGGCTGCATGGTGGTGCGCTCGCCATCCACAGCCGTGTATGCGCCGCGGCCTTCCACCACAAAGCGCAAGGCGGACTGCGTGTGGCGATGACTGGGCGCGACCTCACCGGGCAGAATCAATTGCAGCCCGGCGTACAGAGACTGCGTGATCGCGCTGTGCCCGCGCAGCGCCGGATTTTCAAGGATCAGCACCCGGCGCACGGCCTCTTCTGCCGTAATCACTTCACCGGCGCGCACCAAAAACGGCCGGATCGTGTCGTACTTCCAAAGCGCGGGTTCGCACGGCGTGGCAGGCTCGCGCGGCACCAACGCGTGCAGCACTTCCCACAGCGGCGTGAGATGAGCGGGATGCATATCTGCATAGAGTTGCTGGCGTGCAGACGCATTGTTGGAGAGAGAGGAAGAAGCCATGCAGGCGCTACTGTAGTGGCTTAGCGCCACGCAGTCATTGCGCAAAGCCACAAGCGCAATGCTGCTACGCAATATCCATGCGGTTTTTCAGCCATTTTTGCCTGAAAAACCGCATGGATATTGCGATAAAACCTGTTAAAGCACTGCAAAGTTAGCGACTCAATCAAGCTTGATGCCGCGGGTGGCAATAATGCCGGCCATCGCTTTGGCTTCTTCATCCACGCGCAGCTTCAGCCCTTCCGGCGAAGTGCCCACGGCCTGCCAACCGGCGGTGAACAAGCGCTGGCGCGTCTCGCTCTGGCGCAGCACTTCAGTCACCGCAGCGCTGAGCTTGCGCGTGGCTGCGGGCGGCAAACTGGCGGGGCCGATCAACGCATTCCACACTTCTAAGTTAAAGCCGCTGATACCCGCTGCAGATAAAGGCTCAAGCTCCGGCACCAATGTGCTGCGCCCGCCCGCCAAACCCACTGCACGCAGCTTGCCGGCCTTGACTTGCGGCATCGCCACACCCGGAGGCATCAGCGCCGCCTGAATCTGCCCGCCAATCATCGCGGTGACAATCTGCGGATTGCCGGCAAACGGCACGTGCAGCGCGTCCATGCCCGGCGCCTTGGTCTTGAGCAGCTCCATGCCCAAATGCCCGACCGATCCCACGCCCACCGAGCCATAGTTCCACTGCGCCGCACCGGCCTTGGCGGCGGCAAAAAACTCCGCCCCGCCCGGCTGATTGGGCGTGGTCACCAGCACCAGCGGCGCGGTGGTGGTGAGCGAAATGAGGGTGAAGTCTTTGGCAGGATCAAACGGCAGCTTGGGGTTGAGCATTTTGGCCGAGGTGAGATTGCCGTTGATGACAACGCCAAGCGTGTGATCATCCGACGCCTTGGCCACCGCGTCCGCAGCGATGTTGCCCGAAGCGCCGGGCCGGTTCTCCACGACTACCGGCTGACCGAGCAGTTTTGCCAGCGGCTCGGCAATGATGCGCGCGCCAATGTCAGGGCTGGAGCCGGCCGGAAAGCCGACGAGAATCTTGACGGGTTTGGTGGGCCAAGGCGCGTCGGCCGGTTTTTTCTGCGCCTGCGCCGCCGCGCCAAACGTCAGCAGCGCGCATGCAAGCACCCTGTGCGCCACTACAAAAACTTGCCGTGATTTCATCTGCATCCCCTTGAATATTCCTTGATTGCTCTAACGGCGCAACTGCGCAAGCCGTGCCATCAGCATGACAGGAATCATACCCACGGCCACAATTGCCAGCGAAGGTAACGCCGCTTCTGCCAGCCGCTCGTCCTGCGCAAGCTGCTGCGCGATCACAGCCAGCGTGTCAAAGTTAAAGGGCCGCAGCATCAGCGTGGCCGGTAACTCTTTCATCACATCGATCATCACCAGCAGCCAGGCCGCCAGCAACGCGCGCGACAGCAGCGGCCAGTGCACGCGGGCAAACACCTGCGATGGCGTGGCGCCAAGCAGGCGCGCCGCGTCGTCCAAGTGCGGGGTAATGCGCTCCATGCCGGCCTGCAGCCCGCTGAAGGCGACTGCAAAAAACCGCAGCATGTAGGCGAGCACCAGCACCGTAATGCTGCCGGTCAATAAGGTTGCGTCCAGATCCAGCAGGGCGGAAAGCCAGCGGTCCGCCGCCGCCACCGGCCACAGAATTGCCAGTGCAATCACCGCGCCGGGCACCGCATAACCAAACTGCAGCGCGGTCGACATGCCTTGCTGCGCCATGCGCGTGGCGCCTCCGGCAAAGCGCAGCGCATAGGCAAACGCCAGCGCCAGCGCCACCGTAAGCGTGGCACCCAGCGCGCCGGCCATGAAGGTATTGGCGGTCCATTGCCAGAACCGCGCCATGTTGGTGACCCATTCGGGCTCTCGCGCGAGCATCCACAACAGCGCGCCCACCGGCAATGCAAAACCAATCAGCACCGGTGTGGCAAGCAGCGCGGTCACGCCCACAGCGGCACGCGTTGATAGAGCTTCACGCGCCCATGGCCGGTGGGTGCGGCTGCTCACACGGCGGGCGCGGCCGCGCAGCCGCCGCTCCAGCGCAAATATGCCCACCACCACCAGCAGCAGCACCACGGCCAGTAATACCGCGGCGCCTTTGTCGCCCAGCGCCGTCCAGGTTTTGTAGATGCCGGCAGAAAATGTTTGCAGGCCAAAGTAGTGCGTTGCGCCCACATCGGCGAGTGTTTCCATCAGCACCAGCATCGCGCCGGCCGCCACCGACGGCCACGCCATCGGCAACACCGCGCGGCGGAAGATCTGCCAGCGGGTCTGCCCGAGCAAGCGCGCAGATTCCACGGCGGATGCAGAAACCTCCGCAAACGCGGTGCGCGCCATCACATACACATACGGATACAGCACAAAGGAAAACAGCAGCACCGCACCGGGCAGCGAGCGTACATCCGGCAAGCGGCCGGTAAACCCGAACGATTCGCGCATTGCCCGCTGCACCGGGCCGGAGAACTGCAGCAAATCGGTGTAGGCGTAGGCCACCACATACGTGGGCATCGCCAGCGGCAGCACCAGCAGCCAGGCCCACAGGCCGCGGCCGGCAAAGTCATAGCGCTCCACACACCACGCGCACGCCACACCGATGACGAGTGTTCCAATCAGCGTGCCGCAGGCCAGCAGCGCCGATACCCACACGGTTTCTGCCAGCACCGTGCGAAACAAATGCGCCAGCGTGCCAGACCCCACCGCGCCTGCCCCGGCGACACCCAGCGCCAGCAGTGGCAACAGGAGCAGTGCGCCAAGCAGCAATAGCGCGATTTGCCCGGCGGCAAACGCGGCGCCTGCGCCAGTGGGTGCGGCCGGCAAGTTTTGCGGCAGAGCCTGACGCTGGGGCAAAACCGGCGGCGCAGAGGTGGCGGACATGCCCAAATTATATTGAGAACGATTATCATCACCATCAAGATTCACGTTTTGCCGGCTTTTTGCCCGCTTTTCAGCTCTCTTGCCATGGCCCATCTTTCGCTTGAAAACGTCACTGTCACCTACCCCGGCGCGGCGCGCGCCACGGTGCGCGGCGTCACGTTTGCACTCGCGCAGGGCGAAATCGGCTGCCTGCTTGGCGCTTC
>JBJOQV010000006.1:0-2588 GCA_046049785.1 Pseudomonadota bacterium | reverse complement strand
CGGCGATGCGGATGTGCTCTTCGTGCATGATCAAGTGGCCGAAGAAAAGTTTGTGGCGGATGGCTTTGGCGTCAGGCGCTTTGCTGTGATGTACAACGATTTCGTGTTGATCGGCCCGAAGAATGACCCTGCGGGCACCAAAGGCAAAGACATCACGGAGGCCATGAAAAAGGTCGCCGCAAGCAACGCTGCCTTCATCTCGCGCGGCGACAAATCCGGCACGCATGCGGCCGAACTGCGCTTTTGGAACATGCTGGGCGCAACCGCTCCCAAAGGCAGTGGATACCGTGAATGCGGCTGCGGCATGGGCCCCGCGCTCAATATCGCCGCCAGCAGGAACGCCTACGTGCTGGCCGACCGCGCCACGTGGCTCAATTTCAAAAACCGCGCTGATTTGGCCATTTTGGTGGAAGGCGATACGCGCCTGTTCAACCAATACGGCGTGATGGTCGTGAACCCCGCCAAGCATCCGCATGTCAAAACCGGCGAGGCGCAGCGCTTCGTGGACTGGGTGATTTCCCCTGCCGGGCAAGCCAGCATCGCCAGCTACAAAATCGGTGGCGAGCAGCTGTTTTTCCCCAACGCCGTGAAGTAACCCAGTGCCATGAATCCGGTTTGCCGCGTTGCATGGATACTGGGCTTGAATATGCTGCTCGCTAGCGCCGCTTCGCAGGCTCAAACCAACCAGCCTTTGCAGGTGTATGCCGCTGGCAGTTTGCGCCCTGCGATGACACAAATCGCCAGTGACTTTGAAGCGCAGAGCGGAAGAAAAGTGCAGCTGACGTTTGGCGCCTCGGGTTTGCTGCGTGAGCGGATTGAAAAGGGCGAGGGCGCTGATCTCTTTGCGTCTGCCGACACCGATCATCCCCAGCGCCTCGCGCTGCAAGGCGCATGGGCGCAGCCGCAGGTCTTCACGCGCAATGCGCTCTGTGCGCTCACAGGGGCGCAGGTGCAAACGTCGCCCGAAGGTTTGTTGGCTACATTGCTGTCGACCAGCATCCGCCTGGCCATTTCCACGCCCAAGGCCGATCCAGCGGGCGACTACGCTTGGGCGCTGTTTGCCAGAGCAGAAAATTTGCAGCGTGGTGCCCAAGCGGCCTTAGAGAGCAAGGCGTTGAAACTCACGGGCGGTGCTGATTCACCGCGCCCACCGGGCAACCGCAACGCCTATGCTTGGCTGATGGACGACGACAAAGCCGATGTATTTTTAACCTATTGCACCAACGCCGTTTTGGCGCAAGCCGAGGTGCCGCGCCTGAAGGTGGTGAGCATTCCTGCCTCTTTGCAAGTGGCGGCTGCTTACGGCATGACCATGAAAACCGCTTCGCAAACCCAGGCGCAGCCCTTTGCAAGCTATCTGCTTTCCGCGCCTGCGCAAGCGGTGTTCATGAAGCTCGGATTTGGTGCGCCATGATGCAGCGGCGTTTGTTCTTGCGCGGAAGCGCTCCTGTTTTAGGAGCAATCAGCGCAGGTTTCATAACGGGTAGCGGCACAATTCTTGCCCAAAGCAGCCTGCCCACCACGCCCCGCGCATCCACCATACTGTATGTGTTTGGTAATGCCTTGCAAGCCAACAGCGTGTTGAGGCCTGAAGATTTACGTCAACTGCCCGAAGCCATGCAAAGCAGCTTCACGCAAACGCGCAGCGTCGCAGGCAGCGAGCAGAAAACCACGGTGCGCGGCGTCAAGCTGCCCGCCTTGATTGAGCGGCTGGGCCTGAGCAATGCAGGCAAAGCAAACTGGAAAACCCTACTGATCACGTGCACCGCCACCGATGACTACCGCGCCATCTTCACCTGGCCCGAACTCATTAATTCACCTGCCGGAGAAGGCGTGCTCGTTTTGCATGAGCGCGATGGCCAATCGCTGGTGGCGCGCGAAGGTTTGATCGCGCTGCAAACCACCGGCGATTTCCGGCTGGGGGCGCGGCATGTGCGGAATTTGTTGCGGATTGAAGTGAGCGTGGTTTAGCCACGAACGTTTGACGCGAACCGTACACCTGCCAAGGGGCGTGCGCGATAGAGGTGATGGGCGCAACTTCACGCCCCGGAGCAGGTGCGAAACCAAAGAGCGATACAGTTGAACGCCAACCAACCGCGCAGAAAGCCAAGCTACCCGCGCAGCTTCCGATAAACAGTGGCCCGGCTGATCCCCAGCTTGTCTGCCGCGGCAGCCACATTGCCTTTGAGCTGCGCCACGGTGTCGCGGATCACGTCCACCTCATGGGCTTTTAAGGCGCCCACGCTGTGGCGAATGCGGGTGTCCACTGCCACGGCGGGCGTGGATTTGGGGGAGAGTTTGCCGCTGCGGCTAGTGCGCAGCTCGACTTGTAGACCTGACCAAAGAGGCACTTGCATTGGGGCGCTGCCTAGCTGTGCGTCAAAGAGCCTGCGCCAATCTGTGGCAAACAGGTCGCTGGCGTGCTGGCCGGGTTTGGAGGCAGCTTGCCCGAGCATATGCCGCGCGGTGCTGTTCATGGCGCAAATGTAGCCGTCTTCATTCAAGCAAAGCAGGCCTTCGGCTTCGCGGCCGAGCGCGCCTGCGCCCGGCCAGCGCAGGTGGATGACCAAGGTGTGCGGCGTGGAAAG
>JBJOQV010000005.1:0-4316 GCA_046049785.1 Pseudomonadota bacterium | reverse complement strand
GTTTTCAATCCGCGGGATCAGCCCAAACTTGCGGTTATGCTGCATGAAGCCGATCGGCCCCTGGATAATCATCAGATCTCCCGACGGCGTCGCGTTGCTGCGCACGGGCACGCCAGTGTCGTGAGATTTGGGCTGGCCTGGCTTGTCGGTCGCGTAGTAAATCTGGTTGACCGTACTGGTCTGGCACGGATGCGGTGCGGCGGGAAAAGTAAAGTCGGCGTAGCAGCCTTCTTCGCGCAAAATGACAAGCTCGTTGTTGACTCCGCAGCCCACGCCGCGCGGATCGGAATTGCACAGCGCCCAATTGCCGTGAATAAACGCCCACCGCGGCTGGCCGGTATGCGGATCGCGTGGCAGGGCATCGTGCTTATCGGCCAGCACTTGCGTGAACTCTCGCAGCTTTTGCCGCAATCCGGCTTCGGTATCGTGGTCGTGGTGAAGGTGTATTTCGATCTCGCCCAAACCCATGCGGCTAAGTTCAACCAGCGGCTCGATGTGCTCTGGCCTGTATTCCTCTTGCGGGTAGAAAAACGTATGGATTGGTGCTCTGCCATCTGCATCCTTGAGCCCTGCGCAAAGCTTGGGATAGTCTTGCCGCCAGCGCGCCACACGGGCGCATTCCGTGGCGTAGGCGGGCCGCCCATACATCGGCTCAAAATGATCGACAAAGGCGAGCATCAAGTGGCGGGTGACGCCTGGCGTGGGCGCGGCCCTCCAGCCGCCTTTGAGATAAGCAGGCAGCCAAATGTGAACATTCTTGCGCATCAAAGCTATCGCGACCAAACTGACCGCACTCAGCAGCGCAAGTACAACGAACCATACAAACGAAGTCATAACACCCGATCTTTACATTGAACTATTGATTTTCTTATTAAACCGCGCATGGCCCGCTGCCTTGCCTATCCAATCGCGAAGCGCGCTACTCGCTGAGCCACAAAAATCCGTACACGCCGAATACTGCGGCGGCCATCATTCCAAACGTTGCTGAGCGCCAAGGCAGCAGTGGCATGGCTGGTGGCGCAGCCGGTGCGGCCGCGGTTTGTACGCGTGCGCAATACCAGGCGCTCGTGCACAAGCCTAGCAGCAAGTAAGTTGCCGGCGAATAGGTGCGTGACAAAAACCACGCGCAGACAAAGTATCCGGCGAATGAAAAGCGCAGTACTTCCGCCGTCCACGCACTGTCTTTGAGTCCGGCGACATCGCGCGCTGCGATCGCCTGGGTGAGGCCGCGGTACGCCAGTACGAGCAGCCCCATCCACGCGAAGAAGCCAAACAAACCCAGTTCAGAAAAGCACAGCACAAATGAGTTGTGCGCCGTCAGGTAGTGGTGGTTGTAAAAATTGCCGAAACCGGCGCCCAGCACGGGGTACGCTTTGAGCAGGTTGATGCCCTCCCACCACGCATCAATCCGCTGTGCGGCAGATTCTTCGCCGGTGGAAAACGCCCGCCCACCACCGAAGGTAAGCCCAACCAAACCAAGCACGCCAATACCGGCGATCCACGCAGTGACCACGGTGCCCACCGTGCGTTGTAAATACAGTCCGCCTAACGCCGCTAAGCCTACTAACGCACCGCGAGATTGCGTTAGCACAATGGTGTAGAGCAGTACCGCTGCCGGAGCAAAGACGAGCACGCTGCGCATGATCCAGCCCCGACCTGCGTAAAGCAGCCACAACAGCGGCACGGTCATCACAAGGACTTGAGAAAAATCGTTGGGATCGTTTAAGAATCCCACGCTGCGCACGCGCCACATCGAGGTACCGGACATATCCGCGGCCGGTGGCGCAGTATCGTCCAGCGCGAGCGGTGCGGTCAGGTCGCGTTCGGGGTTATCGACATTCTGGCGTACCACGAATTCTTCAACCATGAAGCCGGTGTGATAGGCCGCGATTCCGGCGCTGCCCAGTACAAGCAGGCATGCAACGATAGTGAGACAGGCGATTTTCAGCCGCTTCAGCGAGGTAAGGTTGATCATGGCCAGCAGCATCAGGCTGATGGCCGGCAAAAACTCAATGACAGACGCAACCATTGTTTCAGCGCCGTCGCGCGCCAGACTAGAAAGCGCCACGGCAACCAGCAGCATGGCCAGCAAGGCGAAGTGGGCCGGCCGCCCGGCCACTTTTTGCGTCATCATCAAGCGGCCAACGCCGAGCAAAAAAGCGATCAGCCAGAGAATCAACATCGGGCGATAGGGGATCAGGCCCGGAAAAAAAAGATCGAAGGGCCGCAAAAATGTAAACGCGATATAGATCAAAAATGCGGCAAAGCTCATGGGCAGAATAGCCGGAGCATCGCGCAGACGTAGGTCAAGTTAACGCCTTTGTGATGCTGCCGTATCGAGGCAAAACAAGTGACAGAATCGTAGCAAGTTGGAGAGTTTGCCGCGTATGCAAGAGAGGTTTGATGCCGCAAATCCGGTAGGAAAGGCACGTAAAACAGTCGCGATTGTGCAATCGTGCTTTCGTGGCCGCATAGAGGGCGCATTTGGCTGCGCATGAAGATCAGAGCGAAGAAGTATACGCAATATCCATGCGCTTTCTCAGGCATTTTTGCTCCGAAAAGCGCATGGATATTGCGTATTGATAATGAACTTCGCCACGCAAATTCAACCCGCGGCGCTTGCACAGGCGTGGGTACGCCAGATCGCGTGATACGGCTAGTAGCCGCTTTGATGTATTGTCCCTGCACACAAAAAACTGAACTGAGCCATGCTGCTTCTAGACGATCTGCGCGCCAAGCAGGCGCTGTATGCCCAGGCCGGGCCAACGCCGTCCATGCTCAAAGTGGTCATGAGCGATGGCACGCTGGCGGGTGTGCGGGTCCGCTTGCACGAGAGCCTCAGCAAGCTGGGTTTATCGGCGGTGGCATTGCTGCCGCATTTGCTGAACACATGGCTCAACGGCTGTGTGATTGGTGTCAAAGCGCGGTTTGGCCCCGGCTTTGTACTGGTACATCCGGTTGGCGTGGTGATCAACTCCAGCGTTCGCGGTGGGCGTAACGTGTGGCTGGAAAGTTCGGTAGTAATTGGCGAAAATCGCGGCACATTTCCGGTGCTGGAAGACGATATTTTCGTGGGCTCCGGCGCCAAGATTATTGGTGGCGTGCGGGTGGCAAGCGGGGTGCGGATTGGCGCGAACGCGGTGGTGACCAAGGATTGCCCACCCGGCGCTACGATGCTGGGGATTCCAGCTACGCCGCGCTAAAAAATGCTCTACGCAATATCCATGCGCTTTTTCAAGTGTTTTTGCCTGAAAAAGCGCATGGATATTGCGCATAAGCCTTTGAGATCGATCTAAAAAGCTAGTTCAGCGCCTCGCTGAGCACCCGGCCTTGCATGACCGGTGGCACGGGAATGCCCAGCAGCGACAGAATCGTCGGCGCTACATCCAGGTTGGTGCAGGCCTTTAGTGCTGCGCCGCGCTTGATCCCCGCGCCGTAAAACGACAGCAGCCCGTCAATGTGATGCATGCCTTGTTTGACGGTGGGTGCGTCTACCGCGAAAAACGCTTCCAGCGGCACTGAACTCGCTTGCGGCGTGAGCCGGTATTGCACGCCTTGTGCGCTGCCGGCGAGGCCGTAAGGCGTAACCGTGAGAATATCGCCCACCTCGGAAACTGAGAAGCCAGGCTCATCCGCGCCGCCAGAAATTCTTCGAATGTCTTCGAACTTGGTCTTCACCAGCGCGCGCGCTGCGGCGTCGGGCACAGTCAGATTCCATTGCGGCACCATGGTGGGCACTACTTTTGTAATGCCCGGCGCCTGCAACGCATCCAGCAGTTTTTGCATGTCCTTGACTCGCACGATGATCTTGCCGTGCTGGTACTTTTCACTGATGTAGGGTTGCTGGCCCATGCTGGAGGCGACCACCAGTACCGTTTGGTCATCGATCAGTTCAAATGCACGGCCGATGATCTCGTCGCAGATTTTGTAGCCATAGGGCACCGCGTCGCCAAAGCGTGTGCGCTCTTGCGGCGAGGCTTTGTCCAGAAACTTGGAATCGTCCCAGGCGCGCCAATAGTGGTGCATGTAGTGCGCGGCGTGGTTGCTGTGCCAGGTGGCGTAATCGGGCCGCGCTTGACCGTACAGTTTGGAAAACACGTCAAAATTCAGCATCGGCTGCAGGCTTACGCGGCGCCAATGCTGCTTGTTGCCCAGGCGTTCATTGATCAGCTGCCCGGCGATGCGCATGCAGGTGCTCACCTTCAATCCGCTTTGCAGCAGCTTGGCACCCGTGCGCATGTTGTCCAGCAGGCTCGGTGCGGCGGATGTCTTGGCATGCACCTGCGTATAGCGCCGGTTGATGTCCTGCACCGGCC
>JBJOQV010000004.1:0-3157 GCA_046049785.1 Pseudomonadota bacterium | reverse complement strand
CTCAGCCAGCAGCGCGCCTTGCTGCGCAATGTCCGGCGTGGTGAACATGGAGCGCGTGAACATCAACTCCCAATGCAGCGACAAACTTTTGCTCTTGAGTTTGCCGGCGTCCACACCCGGTATGTCATCGATCAGCCCCAGCTTGCCTTGCGGTGCCAGCGCGTCGATGAGTGCATCCCAATGCTGCGCGGTCTGCGTCAAGCTGGCGGCGTAATGCACCTGCGCAATGCCCAGCGCATCCAGTTGCGGGCGCAGCGGCTTGCTGTGATCAATCACTTCATGCGCGCCCAGCGCTGTGCACCAAGCCTGCGTTTCTGGCCGCGATGCAGTGGCGATAATGCGCAGCTGTGTCAATTGCCGCGCAAGCTGGATCAAGATCGAGCCCACGCCGCCCGCGCCGCCAATCACCAGTAGGCTTTGCCCCGCGCCGCTGCCCTGCGCAATCTGCAGGCGGTCAAACAGTAACTCCCACGCGGTAATGCTGGTGAGCGGTAACGCGGCCGCCGGCGCATCGCCCAGCGTTGTGGGTGCGTGTGCGGCAATGCGTGCATCCACCACATGCAGCTCGCTATTGCTGCCGGGGCGGTTGATGGCGCCCGCGTAGTACACGCGGGCGCCTTTTGCAAAGCCAGTGACTTGCGTGCCCACGGCCTGCACCGTGCCCACCGCGTCCCAGCCCAGCACCTCCGGCACACCGGGCTTGGGCGCGCGGTTCTTGCGCACTTTGGTATCCACCGGGTTGACGGATACCGCGCTCACCCGCACCAGCAGATCGTGCGGGCCGGGCGCGGGGTCGGCCAGCGCCAAATCTTGCAGGGCATTGGCGTCGCTAATGGGCAATGACTGGGTGTAACCAACGGCTTTCATGCGTATATGCTCTCAATCATTTACTTGCGCGGCCCGGCGCTGGCTTGCAGCGTGGCTTTGCTCAGCGTGTTTTGCCACAGGTTAAAGCCGACAAAGGCTGCGGTTGCGCCGGCGGGAATCTCCAGCTTGTCGGTCTTGAGCGCATGCACGGTGAATTCGTAGTTGTGCTTGCGGCCCACGGGAGGGCACGGCCCAAAATACCCCGGCTTGCCTAAATCGGTATTGCCTTCCACCGCGCCTGCGGGCAGCTTGCCGGCAGACAGCGCGCCCGCTTCAATCTGCGTTACCGTCGCAGGTACGTTATACGCCACCCAGTGCCAAAAGCCGCTGCCGGTGGGCGCGTCTTTGTCGTAGAACGTGATGGCAAAGCTTTTGGTGCCGGCCGGCGCGCCGCTCCACTTTAGGTCGGGCGAGGTGTTTTTGCCGGTGCAGCCAAACGTGTTCCAGTACTGGTCTGCGGCAAATTCTTTGCTTAGCGATTGGCTCGTGAGTTTGAACTCCTGCGCATTGGCGGCAAAGGTTGCGCCAACAAACAGCGCAGCGGCCAGTACTGCCGCGGCTGAAAAACCTGGTTTCTTCATCAAAATTGCTCCGTCATGGTCTGCGATGTCCGCATGAACAGAACAATAATGGCTCCATAAATGTTTGATTAGATAGCAGTATGGAGTTATATTTTCAACTATCAATTGATAATAGAGTGGTTTTGAAATGCCTGAAAACCCGCATAGAAATTGCGTAGTATCGGGTTTTGGCGAGGTTTTTGAGATATGGGTAATTCAAGAATCTAATCACACCGCTTTCCCCACAACACCGCAACCACTGCACAAGTAGCCAACGCATGAAATTTGAAAGCATCGAAGAGCTGCGCGTGCTGGTAGAAACCGCGGAACACGGCAGCCTGACCGCCGCCGCCAAGATTTTGGAATTCACGCCCGCCGCCGCCAGCGCCGCGCTCAAAAAGTTAGAGGCGCGGCTGAACGTGCGGCTGTTTGAACGCAGCACGCGCAGCATGCGTTTAACGCCCGAAGGCACCGCGCTCCTGGGCTACGCGCAGCGCGCGCTGGACTTGCTGCGCGAAGGCGAAGCGCAGGTCACAGAAGACAAACGCAGCCTGCGCGGCACCATCCGCGTTACCGCGCCTAGTGACTTGACGCGCCGCGTGCTGCTGCCGTGGCTGGATGAATTTCTAGACGCACACGAGGGCGTATCCCTCAACCTGAGCGTGAGCGACACGCTGCACGACGTGGTGCGTGACGAGGTAGACGTAGCCATCCGCTACGGCGAGCTAGCCGATTCACGCCTGGTGGCGCGCCTGCTCACCCCCGCGCGCCGCATCGCCTGCGCCGCGCCCGCCTACCTGGCCGCCCACGGCACGCCCACCCACCCGCGCGAACTTACGCAGCACGAATGCCTCACCTTCACCGTGCGCAACCGCCGCTACTCCACCTGGAAGTTTGCGCAAGACGGCGCGCAGGTAGAGATACGCGTCGACGGCCGCCGCACCGTAGACGACGCAGACATCGCCCACACCTGGGCCCTGCAAGGCCGCGGCATCATTTACAAAAGCGAGGTGGATGTGCAAGACACGCTTGTCAGCGGCGCGCTGGTGCGGCTGTTTGAAGACTGGGAAGGGGAATCGATTCCGTTGAATGCGGTGCTGCCGAGTAACCGGTTTGTGCCGGCACGGGTGCGGGCGTTGGCGGAGTTTTTGAAAGGAAAATTTGGCTTGAGCTAACTTTTTTATCTCTGTTGCTAGCGTGCGAACTTGCAGATGCAGCCACGGCTGTGTTCATGCACAATGATTGCTGAAAGGGGAATACGCCATGGAAGTAAAAAACGATGGTGATGAGCAGCAACTACACCGATCAAAGGCGCTGGTATTCGTTAGCCATGACTCTCGCGACGCCGAAATAGCAGAGGCATTCAGCCGTCTATTGAGCAGCGTTAGCGCCGGAGTTCTTAAGTCTTTTCGTTCATCTGATAAGAAGGGTAATCAGGGAATCGAATATGGCATCGAGTGGTATCCAGAGATTATGAAGAAATTGGGTACCGCTTCTGACGTGGTTTGCCTTCTTACTCCAAACAGCATGAATCGTCCTTGGATACTGTTTGAGGCTGGCGTGGCTAAAGGAAAACTGGATACGCCAGTGCACGGCATTGCTCTTGGTATTCCCCTGAGTTCCGCTGCTACAGGCCCATTCGCGCAGTTTCAGAACTTGGATGATGATGAAGATTCGCTAACTGGATTGGTAATGCAACTTGTTGGACGAATTCCCAATGCCGAGCCAGA
>JBJOQV010000003.1:0-11193 GCA_046049785.1 Pseudomonadota bacterium | reverse complement strand
AAACAGCAACTGCGCACCCATGGCGAAAGTGCGGTTGCTGCTGGCGTGTTCGGCGTACCCAGCACCGTGGTGGATGGCCGCGTCTTCTGGGGTGAAGATTCAACAGATATGCTGCTTGCCTATTTGCGCGGCGATCCGTTCTTTACGTCGCCTTTGATGCAAGCCGCCACGCAATTGCCCAGCGGCATTCAGCGCAAGCGAATCTAGCAATGCACTGGCCGATTGCCGGGATGCAGGTGTTTGAGCGCGGCTGGCTGTCGGCCAACAATATTCTATTTGCTGCAGATGACGGTGCGACGCTGGTGGATACCGGCTATTGCACGCATGCGCCGCAGACCATCGCGCTGGTTACGCACGCGCTTACGCAAGCGCCGTTAACGCGCATCATCAATACACATTTGCATTCTGATCATTGCGGCGGCAATGCGGCGCTCAAGCAGCGCTATCCGCAGGCGCAGATCTTTATTCCGCCGGGCGAAAGCGAAGCTGTGCGCGTGTGGGATGAGGATGCGCTGAGCTATCGTGCCACCGCGCAAACCTGCCCGCGCTTTATGTTTGACGGCATCATTGCGCCCGGTACGCAGATCATGTTGGGCAACAGTAGCTGGCAGGTGCTGTCCGCGCCCGGCCATGATCCACACTCGGTCGTGCTGTATTGCCCGCAGCACAAACTGCTCATCTCCGCCGATGCGTTGTGGCAAAACGGCTTTGGCCTCGTATTTCCTGAGCTGGACGGCGAGCAGGCGTTTGATGAAGTGGCGGCAACGCTGGATCTAATTGCGGATTTACAAGTGGATGTTGTCATCCCCGGCCACGGTGCGCCGTTTAATGATTGCGCGGGAGCGATTGCGCGTGCACGCAGCCGGCTGGAAGCGCACGTGACCAACCCCGCCAAGCATGCGTTTCATGCGGTCAAAGCACTACTGATGTATCGCATGATGGCGGAGCAGCGCGCGGATGCGGCAGCGCTGCAAACAGAGATTGCGAGCGCTCGCTTGTTTCAGCAAGTAGCGCAGCGCTGGTTCGATGAGCCAGCGAGCAGCACGGTTGCGCGGGCCTGTGATGAACTGGTCGCCAGGGGCGAGTTGGTGCGGCAAGGTGCTGTCATCGCCTTGGCCTAGAATCCAGGGACGTTGTAAGAGATTGACTAAAGGAATTGCAATGAAGTTGAAGTGGATCAAAATCAGTGCAGCCACCGCGCTGTGTGCGGCCAGCCTGGGCGCAAGCGCCAAAGACGCGATGGTGGGCGATATTCACATCGGCAAACCCTGGGCGCGCGCGACCGCGCCGACCGCGCAAGTAGGTGGCGGCTTTATGTCGCTGATGAATCACGGCAAGACGGGTGACGCGCTGATCGCAGCCAAGGCTGGTGTATCTGAAAAAGTGGAACTGCATACGCACAGCATGGAAGGCGGTGTGATGAAAATGCGCGAGGTACCGCGCATCGATATTCCCGCAGGCAAGAGTGTGGAACTCAAGCCCGGCAGCTTTCACATCATGTTCATCAATTTGAAGGCACCGCTCAAGCAGGGTGAGAAGATTCCGGTCACGCTTGTGTTTGAAAAAGCTGGCGAAGTCAAGGTGGACATGCAGGTGGATGCCATGGGTGCCGGCGGCGGCGCGTCAGAGCACAAACATCACTAAATTCATAGCCAAATAAGGCTTCTACGCAATATCCATGCGGGTTTTAGGGCACTTTTGCCCCAAAACCCGCATGGATATTGCGTAGTTTGTTTTGGCACTCACTCTTACTTTGAATCTTCAGGTACTGGCGGCACGTCAAGCGTTTTGTCCAGCTTCATCGCCGCTTTGATCAACATGTGCGCGGACACCGGCGCAGTCAAAAACAAAAACAAGGTGATCAGCAGTTCATGCAAGCTGGGTTTGGCATCGCGCGCCGTAAAGTACAGCGCAGACGCAATCAGCACGCAGCCCACGCCCAGTGTCGTGGCCTTGGTGGGGCCGTGCAGGCGCTTCACAAAATCCGAGAGCTTAGCCAAACCCCACGAACCCACCAGCGCAAAGAACGTGCCGATCACCAGCAGCGCGGCAATCATCACGTCAAGCCAGAGCGGCAATTGCTGTAGCGTATTCATGGCTTACTCCACCACATCGCCGCGCAGCAAAAACTTGCTGATCATCACGGTGCCGATAAAGCCCATCATCGCAATGACCAGCGCCGCTTCAAAGTACAGCACCGTGTCAAAGTACACGCCCAGCAGAATCAGCAGCGCGAGCGTATTGATGTAAAGCGTGTCCAGCGCCAGCACGCGATCCACGAGCGCAGGGCCGATCAGCAGGCGCCAGGTGTTCAGCAGCAGCGCCAAAGCAAAAGCCGCGATGATCCACGGCAATATCGTCGCGGTGATCATGCAAATATCTCCATCAGCGGCGCCTCATAGCGTGATTTGCAAGAATCGATCACGGCCTGCGGATCGTCCATGTTGAAGCAGTGCACCAGCAAGTGCGTGCGCGCTTCGTTCAGGTCTGCAGACAACGTGCCCGGCGTCATGGTGATGATGCCGGCAAAGGCCACAATGCCGTGCGGATCCTTGATCGACAGCGGTATCCACACAAAACCGGGCTTGATGTTTTTCTCCGGCCCCAGAATGCGCTTGGCCACGTCGATGTTGGACATGACAATGTCGTATAGCACCGTGAGACCCAGGCGGGTGATCACACCAGGCTTGCGCAGCACCGGTTTTTCAGGCCGCAGCGCTTCGGTGAACCACGGAATTGTCACCGCAAAAATCGCGGCCAATACCAAGTGGCCGGCCGACCAGCTCAGATTCATGACCGGCCAAAGCACGAACAGCAGCAGCGACAGGAGCGGTGCAGGAAAGACGCGCTTCATTTGCCGGCCTCCTTGCCCTTCCACTCGCGCATTTCTTTGCGCACGTCAAACATCGGTGGCACCGGTTCTTTGCCCAGTACGGCATTGATGTAGGCCTGGCGTTCAAACAATTGGTTTGCCGCGGCCTGCGTGTATGCCGCCAGCGGCCCGGCGAATACCACGCAGGCGATAGCAGCGGTTGCGGCAAGCGCCATCGCTTTGGTGTGCACCGCATGCAGCGGCATGGAAGCGGATTGCTCGGCAGGCGAACCATAGGCGGCTACCGCGCCTTCATCGGTCTTCCAGAACAACGTGCTGCCAGCGCGCGCCATCGCAACAGTCATGGTCAACCCGGCGATGAGTACAACCGCCCACACCCAGGCTGCGTAAGGTGTGACAAGAGCGGCCTTCAGTAACATGGCCTTACCCAAGAAGCCCGCCAAGGGTGGCAGGCCACAGGCCGCAATCGCCGCAATGAAGAACCACACCGCCCAGCGCATACGGCCCGCCATGTCGCCCGGCACCAGCAAGTCGTTGGCGCTCGCACGTGCGGACAACACGCGATCTGCGATCAAAAACAGCAGCGCGGCGATCAAGGTGCTGTTCACCAGGTAGAACAGCCCGGCGCCAACGGTCTGTGCGCTGTTCAGACCCAGTGCGAGTAGCAGCGTACCGGCCGATCCAATGTTGGAGTAGCCAACCAGTGCGCGCGCGCGTGTTGCAGCCAGCGCGCCTATCGCGGCCAGCGCCACTGTGCCTATGGCCAGCAGCGGCAGGAACGGCTGCGCTAGGTTGGCTGCCGCGCCGCCCGCATCGCCAAACACCAGCGTGTACATGCGCGCGATTGCGTAAATGCCTACCTTGGTCATAATGGCAAACAGTGCCGCCACCGGCGCTGTTGCTGCGCCGTAAGTGTTCGGCAGCCAGAAGTACAGCGGCAAGAGCGCAGCCTTGACCGCAAACACCACGAGCAGCAGCAAACCTGCAGTCTGTGCTAGCAGAGCTTTGTCCGGCCCCAGCTGCGGGACTTTCACCGCCAGATCGGCCATGTTGAGCGTGCCGGTCAGGCCATACAGCATGCTCACGGCAATCAAGAACAGCGCACCGCCAGTCAGGTTGAACACCACGTAGTGCAGCGACGCCTTGACGCGTGCCTTGCCGGCACCATGCAAGAGCAGGCCGTAAGAGGCCGCGAGCAACACCTCAAAGAACACGAACAGGTTGAACAGGTCTGCAGTGAGAAATGCGCCGTTGATCCCCATCAGTTGAAAATGAAACAGCGCATGAAAATGCGGCCCGCGCGCATCGTCGCCACCGCTGGCGTATAGCAGGCTAATCGTTGCCACCAGCGCGGTGAGCAGCAGCATCATGGCGCTTAGACGATCCAGCACCAGGGTGATGCCAAAAGGCGCCTTCCAGTTGGACAGCAGATAACCTTCTATCTGCCCCTGCGCGGCATGCATGGTCAGACCAATGCACACCATCAGCAAAAAGCCCAGAGAAAACAGCGAAATCGGCCGCACCCACGCCGCGCGCTTGCGCTCCAGCAGCACAAGCAACGCGCCCGTCATCAGCGGCAACACGATTGGAACGATGATCCAGTGCGGCCAGTTCATTGCTGCGCCTTTTCTGCATCATCGCCATCGACATGGTCGCTGCCCGCCTCGGCGCGGGCGCGCAGTGCGATCACCAGCAGCACCGCGGTCATTGCAAAGCTGATCACAATCGCGGTGAGCACCAGTGCTTGCGGCAGCGGGTCGGCATAGTTCGCCAGCGTCGGTGCACGGCCATCAATGATGGGCAGTTTGCCAATCTGCACCCGGCCCATCAGAAAGATAAACAGGTTGACCGCGTAGGACAGCAGCGTCAGCCCGAGGATCACGTCAAACGTGCGGGCACGCAGCATCAGGTAAATGCCCGTGCCGGCGAGGCCGCCCACGCCCAGTGCAAGCATCAGCGCCATCATGATGATTGCCCCTTGGCACCTGCGGTCAGGCGGGCAATGGCAACCAGCGCGACCACCGTGGCGCCCACCACCGTCAAAAACACGCCAAGATCAAACAACGAGGCACTGGCCAGCGGAACGGCGCCCACGATGGGCCAGACCGGGTAGTCGTAGGTACTGGTCAAAAACGGCGCACCAAAGAACCAGCTGCCGATGCCGGTGGCACCCGCGATCAACAGGCCCCAACCGACCCAAGGCCTGAAATCTGTGCCCATGCGCTGCCCGACCCATTGCTGGCCACTCGCTGCGAACTGCAGAATCAGTGCAATGGCCAGTACCAGGCCCGCAATGAATCCACCGCCGGGTTGATTATGGCCGCGCAGGTAAAGATAGATGGTGACCAGTACCGCGAACGGCAGCAGCAGGCGCGAGATCAGTGCAAGCATGAGCGGAAAGCGCTGGCTGGGCGTGCCCGGCTGCTGCGTGAAGCCTGCGGGATGAAACCCGGCCAGCAGCGCGTAGATCAGCAAGCCCGCAATGCCCAGCACCGTGATCTCGCCCAGCGTATCAAAACCGCGGTAGTCCACGATGATCACATTCACGGCATTGGCGCCGCCGCCTTGCTCTACCGTCGTCTGCAAAAAGTAGGGGCTGATGGAATCAAACGGCCGCGTCAGCACCATGTAAACCAGTGCCGCGATGCCGCCGCCAGCCACCGCTGCGATCACAGCATCGCGCAGCTTGCGCGCACGCGTGTCAGACGCGGCGCTTTCGTGCGGCAGCCAGTTCAGCGCCAGCATCATCAGAATGATGGTGACAATCTCCACCAACAACTGCGTCAAGGCCAGATCAGGCGCGGATAGGTAGACAAAGGTTAGCGCCACTACCAAACCAACGGCACCCAGAAGTACAAGTGCGAGTATGCGCTGCCGGTGCGCCAGCACTGTAGCCAGCATGCAGGCCATGCCGATCGCCCAGACTGCCACAAAGCCTGCGCTGACTGCGCCGCCGGGGATGCTGCCGGGCGCGATGGAGGCACTCGTTAACCAAGGTGCGATCCCGGCACCAATCGCCGTGAGAATCAGCAGCAGCAGATAGCGCTGCAGACTACCGTTTTCCAATCGCTGCGTCAGGGCGGAAGCGCCGCGCGCCAGCGCGCCAATCTTCCACACAAACAGATCGCGTCCGCCCTGCTTGGGGCCGATTGGTAGATGAATCAACTTGTGGAGATTGATGAAATGCTGCAGGCCGAAATACAGCGCAATCCCGCCCGCGAGTGCGATTGCGCTCATCAGCAGTGGCAGATTAAAGCCATGCCAGATCGCGAGTTTGTATTCCGGCAGCGCGTTACCGGGCGCGCCAAACAGCGCCGCCTGCGCCGCAATTGCCAGCGTGGGACCAATGGTCAGCGCCGGAAAGATGCCCACGGCCAAGCAGATGACAACCAGCAGCTCAACCGGCAAACGCATAAACCGCGGCGGCTCGTGCGGCGTTTTTGGCAAGCCAACGGGCTCGCCGTTAAAGAACACATCATGCACAAACCTCACGCTGTAGGCTACAGACAAAATACCGGCGAGCGTGGCGCCCAGCGGCAAAATCCACTCCATCGCGCGATGGCTTTCTTTGAGCACGGTTTCTGCAAAGAACATTTCCTTAGACAGAAAGCCATTGAACAGCGGCACGCCGGCCATGGACAGGCTGGCCACAATCGCCAGCACGCCGGTGATTGGCATGTATTTCATCAAGCCGTTGAGTTGCCGCATGTCGCGGCTGCCGGTCTCATGGTCGATGATGCCGGCAGCCATGAACAGGCCAGCTTTGAAAGTGGCGTGGTTCAAAATATGGAAAACCCCGGCCACCACCGCGAGCGGTTCATCCAGGCCGAACAGCAGTGTGATCAGGCCAAGATGGCTGATGGTTGAATAGGCGAGCAGCCCTTTCAGATCATGCTTGAAGATCGCGATGTAGGCACCCACCAGCAGCGTTGCGAGCCCGGTAAGTGAAACAAGCCAGAACCACGGCTCAGAATTGCCCAGCGCCGGATAAAGACGCGCCAGCAGAAACACGCCGCACTTGACCATGGTGGCGGAATGCAGATACGCAGACACCGGCGTGGGGGCGGCCATGGCGTGGGGCAGCCAGAAGTGAAACGGAAATTGCGCGCTTTTGGTAAATGCGCCGAGCAGCACGAGCACCAGCGCTGGAACATACAGCGCGTGGCTGCGGATTTGGTCGCCAGCTGCAAGCACTGCATCCAGTTCATAGCTGCCGACAATATGGCCGATGATCAGCGCGCCCGCCAGCAGGCACAGGCCGCCACCGCCGGTGATCGTGAGCGCCATGCGCGCGCCCTCGCGCGCATCGCTGCGGTGATGCCAAAAGCCGATCAACAGGAAGGAAGCAAGACTAGTCAGCTCCCAAAACACCACCAGCAAAATCAGATTGCCGGCAAGCACCACACCCAGCATCGCACCCATGAACAGCAGTAGGAATGTGAAGAACCGTGCGGCGGGGTCTTCTTTGGCCAGGTAGTAGGCGGCATACAAAACCACCAGCGCACCGATGGCGCTGACCAGCAGCGCAAACATCCACGCCAGGCCATCCATGCGAAAGCCAAAGTTCACGCCCAGAGACGGAATCCACTCGACGCTGAAGCGCAGCACCTGCCCGCTGAATACTCCCGGCGCGGTTGCTGCCACAAGTGCGCAGCAACCGAGTGCAGTCGCACCCGCAATCCACGCTGCGGCTTTGCGCTGTGCGTTGGGCACTACCAGCGTTAGCAGCGCGCCCGCAAAGGGCAACACCGCCAGCCACAGCAGCGTCGCTTGATTGGCCACGATCAGCCTGCGTTGTGTTTGGTGGGCCGCAGCATGACCACCAGTATCGTCACAATGGTGATCGGGATCACAAAGCTCATCATCACGGCACTGTATTTGCCCAGTGCGTCGTGCTGCTGCGCGGCCAGGATGAGATAGGCTGTATAGGCGATGTAATAGCCCAGAAAGACAAAGCCTTCCCAGCGCGCGATTTCGCGCCCGGTCATGAACACAGGCAGGCAGGCCACGGCCACCGCAAGCATCACCCAGATATCAAAGTTGATCACTGCCGGTGCCATCGACAGGCCACCGGCGGAAACCAAACCCGAAACCCCCAGGCAGCCCAGGATATTGAACGTATTGCTGCCGATCACATTGCCCACCGCAATATCGCGTTCACCCTTGATCGCTGCGGTGATGGAGGTTGCGACCTCCGGCATTGAGGTGCCAGCAGCGACAATCGTCAGCGCAATCACCAGATCGCTCACGCCCATGGTCTTGGCAAAGGCCACAGCAGAATCCACCAGCCAGTTGGCGCCCAGCACCAGCAACGCGAGCCCACCGGCGACCAGCAGAATCTGCACGGCCCAATGCGCGTCCCAGCCGCCTTTGGCGGGCATGCTTTCTTGGTACTCGTCCTTGGTGGCTGCCGTTTCGCGGCGCGACTGAACCACCAGAAACACAGTGTAGGCAACCAGCAGCACAAGCAAAAAGCCTGCTTCCCAGCGCGACAAGGCACCATCCAAAATAAACGCGAGCAGAATCAACGAGGCGCCGATCATGATGGGCACTTCTTGCCGGATGATCTGTGCATTCACGATCAAGGGCGTAATCAACGCTGAAACGCCCAGAATAAACAGCACGTTGAAGATGTTGCTGCCCACTACGTTGCCCACGGCAATGTCAGTCTTTCCTTCCAGCGCCGCCCCCACAGACACCGCGACCTCGGGCGCGCTGGTGCCAAAGGCCACCACCGTCAGCCCAACCACCAGCGGTGAGATACCAACGGAGATAGCGAGTTTGGAGGCGCCGCGCACCAATAATTCCGCGCCAGCCACCAAAGTAATGAGCCCAAGGAGGAAAAAAAGCAGTGTCATGTTCTTATCCGGGCGCAAAAAACTAGTCAGCGCCGCAAGGTCTAAAGCGCCGAAGTTTACGCACTGCAACAAAACGCGGGTATCAGGACATTCCTATGCAGATGTGTATTGGTCTAGTTTGACTTGACGAAGTTTTATATTTCGACTATTCTAGAACTATGGAAGCAATTGATCGTATGCGGGTGACGCAACCCGCAGATGCGCACGCAGCGCTGGCAGATGAAACTTTTGCGGTCGACGTGCTCGCAGCGCTGGCTCATCCCGCGCGGTTGCGCGTGTTCCGGCTATTGGTGCAAAGCGGACCGGAGGGCGAACCCGCGGGAGCGATTGCACAGGCCTTGGCCATGCCGGCATCAACCTTGTCTTTTCACTTGGCGCATTTGGCCAAGGTGGGTTTGGTCACGCCGGAGAGCCGTGGCCGCCAGGTGATTTACCGGCCGCAGTTTGAGCAGGTTCAGCGGCTGACCAATTTTCTGTTTGAAAACTGCTGCAGCGGCGCGCCGTGCGCGGCAGCGCCTGTGTGTAACTCAACTAATTCAGGAGAATGCAAATGAAACGGTTTCACGTGCATGTCGCGGTGGAAAATCTGACCAAATCGGTTGATTTCTACTCGAAGCTATTTGGCAGCGAACCCAGCGTGCAGAAAGACGACTACGCCAAATGGATGCTGGAAGATCCGCGCATCAATTTCGCGATCTCGCAGCGCGGCGTGCCGCCCGGCGTCGAGCATCTGGGTTTTCAGCTGGATTCAGTGGATGAGCTCAATGCACTAACCACCCAATTGCGCGCCGCAGAAGTTGGCGTGCAAGATGAACTGGCCGCCACTTGCTGCTACGCCAAGAGCGACAAAGGCTGGGTGCATGATCCGCAAGGCATCGCCTGGGAGGCGTTTGTCACTCACGGGCAGGCGACGACGTACAGCGGCGCGGCAGCGAGCGAAGCGGCGTGCTGCACACCGCAGGCCGTCAGCGTGCCGGTCAACATCGGCCGCGCGCAGCCGGTAGCGCAAGAGATACCTGCGACGAGCAAGGCCTGCTGTGGCTAAAAACGTCCTGATTCTGTGTACCGGCAACTCGGCGCGCTCGATCCTGGGTGAAGCGCTCATCACGCACCTTGGCGCAGGCAAGTTCAAAGGCTTTTCCGCCGGCAGCAAACCCACCGGACGCGTGAATCCGTTTGCGCTGGAAACGCTGGCGCGGCATGGCATTTCGCTTGCCGATCCGCGCAGCAAAACCTGGGACGAATTTGCGCAGGCGGGCGCGTCCGCGATGGATTTTGTCTTTACGGTGTGCGACAGCGCCGCAGCCGAAGAATGCCCGTACTTTCCCGGCGACGGCGTGCGTGCGCACTGGGGAATTGCCGACCCCGCGGCCGCGCAAGGCAGTGATGATGAAAAGCGCGCCGCGTTTGAGCTGGCCTACCAGCGCCTGTATCGCAAGGTCGCTGCATTTGTCGCGCTGGACATAGAACAGCTTGATGGGCGCGAGCTGCACAAAGCATTGGCGGAGATCGGCAATCTTGCTTGACGCATTTTTGCTGGTTGCTGCGCGCGCGTTCCGCCGCAAGGTTTGAGGGACATGTTGAAGCGGCATCTGCTTTCTGAGTTTATTGGCACATTATTGCTGCTCGCCACCGTGGTGGGCTCCGGCATCATGGGTGAACGTCTGGCCGGCGGCAACACGGCGATTGCGCTGCTTGCCAATACCTTTGCCACCGCCTGCGGCTTGTATGTGCTGATCAGCATGCTCGCGCCGGTCAGTGGCGCGCACTTCAATCCGCTGGTAAGCGCGATGGCCTGGGCAGATGGCGCGCTTGCTGGCCAAGCGGCGCTCGCGTTTATCGCTGCGCAGGTGGCGGGCGGTGTGTTGGGGGTCTGGCTGGCGCATGTGATGTTTGAGTTGCCGGTGTTCGTGCTCGGCATCAAACCGCGCACCGGGCTTGCGCAGTGGGTTTCTGAACTGGTCGCGACCGCGGGGCTCGTGCTGACCATCCGCTTATTTGTGGCGTACCGCAGCGCGCAGGTAGCTGCCGGGGTGGCCTGCTACATCGGTGCAGCCTATTGGTTTACCGCGTCCACTTCATTTGCTAATCCTGCGGTGACGATTGCACGCAGCCTGACGCCGACCTTTGCCGGCATCGCGCCGGCAGATGCGCCCGGCTTCATTGCAGCGCAGTGTGTCGGCGCGGGCGTGGGCTATGTACTGGCACGGGCGCTGGAGCCGCCCGCACCGCCAGTAGCGGGCCGGTCCTGAATCAGCCATGGTGCGCTGATGATGATGAGCCCACCAATCAAGTCCTGCACGCGAATTTGCGCGCCGCCAAACATCCATGCAGAGATGGATGCGATCAGAATTTCCGTCAGCATGATCACGGCGGTGATGTTGGCCGGCAAACGTCCAACACCATATTGAAGCGCCAGATTGCCCACCAAAAACAGCAGCGTCCATAAAGCCAGCGTACCTGGCACGCCAGCGCCGGAAAAGTTTGGCGCAGCTACTGATA
>JBJOQV010000002.1:0-6039 GCA_046049785.1 Pseudomonadota bacterium | reverse complement strand
CAAATGGCGGCGTGATCATGCCCAGTGCGAGATTCACCACCATCACAATCCCAAAATGCACCGGGTCAATGCCAAAGTGCGCAGCCACCGGCGCCAGAATCGGTGCCAAAACAATGATGGCCGCACTGGTCTCAATGAACATGCCAATCAAAAACAGCGCTGCGTTCACGCCAAGCAAAAACAGCAGCGGATTTTGCAGCACCTCTTTGAGAAACGCACCAATCTGGTCTGGCACACCGGCACGCGTAATCAAAAACGCAAACAGTCCGGCGTTGGCAATGATGAACATGATCACGCTGGAAGAGATCACGGATTTTTTCAGAATCGGCATGAAATGCTTGAAATCAATTTCGCGATACACCACCATGCCAACAAACAGCGCGTAAAACACCGCTACGGCCGACGCCTCGGTCGGCGTAAACACACCGCCGTAGATGCCACCCAGAATAATCACCGGCATCATCAGCGCATAGGCTGCGCGGCCATGCAGCGCTTTGCGTACACGGGGAATTGCCGACAGCACGACAAAGTACAAGGCAAACAGCACCACGCCGGTCGCATCCGTCACGCGATCAAGCTGCGCATCATTGCCGCCTTTGCCAAACAACGCCGGGCCGATGAATTTGTTGCCGACCAGCAAAAGCGCCACGCCGCCCGCAATCACTGCCACATCCTGCGCAGCGGTCATCAGCGGCAACCGCCCATCACCATCGTTCTTGCCCCATCCTTTGATGCGGCAATACACGTATACAAACAACATCAGCGCGCCGCCAATCAAAAAGCCGGGGCCGAAGCCGGCGATGAACAGCTCGCCAATCGACACCTCTGCACTCACGCCATACAGAATCATGGGAATCGAAGGCGGGATAATCACACCCAGCTCTGCGCTCGTGGCTTGCAACGCCGCGGCGTATGGTGTGGGGTAGCCGTGCTTGATCAGCGCGGGGATCAAAATCGCGCCGATGGCAAATGTCGTCGCAACAGAAGAGCCGGACACGGCCGCAAAGATCATGCAGGTGAGCACGCAGGTCATCGGCAGTCCGCCCTGTACGCCGCCCACCAGACTCTTGGCAAATTCCACCAGACGGCGGCTGATGCCGCCGGTTTCCATGATATTGCCGGCCAGAATAAAAAACGGAATCGCGGCAAGCGGGAACTTATTGATCGAGGAAAACATCTCCTTGACCGACACCAGCATGTTGACATTGCTGACCTGAATGCCAAGTATTGCTGCCAGCCCAATCGACACTGCCACTGAAACGGTGAGTGCAAAGCACAACACCATGGTGATGAGCATCACCGTTGTCATCTTGTTTCGCCCCCTGATTTCTTATTGTGCGGTATCAAGTTCTTGCCTGCGCGGGTCAAGCAGATTGCCAATCACGCCGATGCTGGCAAACACCGCGCCCACCGGCATGGCCAGATAGGCCCAGAACATCGACACATCTTCCAGCCCGATCACGGTCTGCACCTTGCCGCGGCCCGCGTAGTTCCAGCCTACCCAGATAATGACGGCAAGCAAACTCAAACTCAGCAGCGCCACCAGCCACTCAAGCGCGCGCTGAAACTTCGGCGGCGACCAGCGGTACAGCACGTCGACACACACCATCGCGCCCTGGCGAAACGCCGCGGCGATGCCTAGAAACACCATCCAGATCAATGAAAACCGGATCAAGACCTCGGTCCACTCGGCCGGCCGCTCAATCACAAAGCGCGTGATGATCTGGAACATACCCAGGCTTGCCGCAACAATCAGCATCGCGCACGCGAGCACGGTTGCCAGGCCGGTGGTGAATCGCTCCAGCGCCAAGAACTGCTTTTTCATTTTCCCTCTGCAAAAGAAAACGCCCCGGGTGGATTATCCACGCCAGGGCGCTTGTTTGCACCTGCTGGGCTATTTAAAGTTTCTGATCTTGTCGATGTTGGCCTTGCCAAACTGCTTCTCAAATTCGGCATACACCGGCGCGAGCGTGGCCACGAACTTGGTCTTGTCGACATTTTCCACCACCTGCATGCCCTTGCCGCGCAGCTCGGCGACGCCCTTGGCGTCGTCTTCATCCACACGGGCACGGTTGGCGGCCACGGCGACTTTGGCGGACTCCAGAAACGCGGTTTTGTCGGCATCAGACAGCTTGTCAAAGGCTGCCTTGTTCATCAGAAACACCGCGGGCGAATACACGTGCCCGGTCAGCGTCAGATGTTTTTGCACCTGTTCAAATTTGGCGGCCATGATCACTGATAGCGGATTTTCCTGCCCGTCCACAGTGCCCTGCTGCAGCGCAGTAAATACTTCGGTAAACGCCATCGGCGTAGTGATGATGCCAAAGCCTTTATAGGCAGCCACATGCACGGGGTTTTCCATCGTGCGCATTTTCAGACCCTTCAGATCGTCCGGCGCGTTCACGGCACGTTTGCTGTTGGTCATGTGGCGGATGCCGTTCTCGCCCCAGGCCAGCGCCTTGAATCCTTTTGAATCAAACTTGCCGAGCAGCTCCTGACCGATAGCGCCATCCAGTACAGCGCGCGCGTGCGGCTTGCCGGAAAACAAAAATGGAATGTCCAAAATCCGCACGTCCGGCACAAAATTGGGCACCGGGCCGGTGGACGTAAAGGTCAGCTCCTGCGTGCCCAGTTGCACCGCTTCAATCGACTCGCGCTCGGCACCAAGCGCGCCAGAATAAAACGGCTGAATCTTGTAGCGGCCGGCCGTGCGTTTTTCTACTTCTCTTGCAAAGGTGTCGATCGCGACACCCTGGTGCGAGTTTTGCGCTACAGAGATGCTGACGCGCATGGTGGTTTGCGCGTGTGCGGCGCCCGCCGCGAGAAAGGCGGCGCCAAAGGCGAGAATCAAGCGGGAAAATTTCATGTCGTCTCCTGTTTTAGATTTTGCCCGGCCGCCGCAAGCTTGACTGCTGCCGGGTTAGCGTGAATATACGCCGCCACGATCGCGTCAAAACTCTTCTCAGGGTAAAGCCCTAGAGCTTGCGCGCGCTGCGCATCAAACCGCGACGGCCAGCCGCCAACGATGCGCGCGATGTTCGCATCCGGTTGCCAATCTATCAGGTCAGTTGCCGCTTTGCCGGCGGCGCGCTCAAGTGCAGCAACCATTTCGCCCACGCTCACCGTGAGCGCTGGCAGATTTACCGCGGTGCGGCCGCCCCACTGCTCTGGGCTGGCCTCTATCGCCTTGATAATTCCCGCCACCGACCCCGCCGGCGAGCCCAGCGCAATCGCGGTTTCAGGTGCAACCGGGCATACCGCCCGCACACCCGCCAGCGGCTCGCGAATGATGCCGCTCAAAAACCCGCTGGCCGCGCCATTAGGCCGCCCCGGCCGCACGCTCACCGTCATCAAACGCACGCTGCAGCCATCGACAAAGCCCTTGCGCGTGTAGTCCGCCACGAGCTGCTCACCGATGAATTTTTGGATACCGTAACTGCTTTGCGGTTGCGGCAGCGTGTCGTCTTCCACCACTGCAGGCAGCGTGCCGCCAAACACGGCGACTGAACTGGAAAACACAAAACGCGGTGCGCGTTTGCCAGCCCGGCAGGCTTCCAGCAGCAAGCGCGTCGCTTCCAGGTTGCTGCGCATGCCCAGATCAAAATCCGCCTCGCACTCCGCGCTGACAGCAGCGGCCAGGTGCACCACGCAATCCGCATCCGGCGGCACTGCTTTGCCCGCATGCAGCAAATCCACCAGATCGCCCGTGATCTGCACAATGCGCGCGTCTTGCGCAATTGCGCCAGTGGCGGGCACACGGTCCACCAGGGTGATTTGCTTGATCGGCCGGCCGCCCAATTCGTTCTTTGCCAGCAATGCGCTGGCCGTAAGCAGACCAAGAAAGCCGGCCCCACCCGTGATCACAATGTGCATGTGTAAGCCCAAAAAATTCTGGAAAGTTTAGAGCGCCGCGCGCGCCAGTGCCGCCTTGAGCGCAGGAATTTGCTGCAATGTAAAACTGCGGCCAATGTCTACTGCGCGCTGCCTGGCTTCGTCAGAGAACGGCGCCCAGTAACCGATGTTGGGGTGCAAGACAAAGTCTGCATAGCTGCGCTCTGCGTCCACCTTGGCCTTGCGCGTAAGGTCATAGTCCCGGTAGTTCTCCGCGCCGCGCGGCAGATCGCCGGTGAGGTGCGCCGATACGTCCACTGCCAGAACAAACTTGGGGTTGAAAGACCGGGCCAGGCGCATTGGCACCGGCGCGAGCACATCACCGTCCACATATTGCTCACCACCAATTTCGACCGGTGCGAAATAGTCCGGTGACGCTGCAGACGCACACGCAGCGGCGCCGGCATCGCCTGCGTTAAAGGCTTGCAGCGCATTGTCGCGTACGCGCACTGTCGTCATCACCACCGGCGTGGGCAACTGCTCCAGCAACCGGCCTTGCAACTGGGTATTCAGCCAATCCGCCAGCGGGCGATTGGTCAACTTTTTTCCGCCGCCAAAATGTACTGTCGCCCAGGTGGTGGGCGACACACTGCGCGCCAAGGCATTGATGTTCTGCGCGGCCACACCGGCGCCAACCAGTGCGCCGATCACCGCACCAATGCTGGAGCCCACAATCACATCCGCCCTGATGCCGGCAGACTCAAGCGCGTCCACTACGCCCACATGCGCGTATCCGCGTGGCCCGCCACCGCCCAGCACCAGCACCAGCCGCGGCGCCGCGGGCAGGCGCCCCGCCTCCCAGCGCGGTGGATTCCCGGTACGCAACGCGTTGCCGCAACCCGCCAGCGCCATGGCCGAGCAGGCAAGAAAAGTGCGGCGGGTCAGAGTGAAGGACATGGTGATTGAGTGCGCACAGGCGTGGTTTGATTACACCGCTTTGCTACAATGTAATTTATCAACTCGCAACCGGAGAGGTGGCAGAGTGGTCGAATGTACCTGACTCGAAATCAGGCGTACGCGCAAGCGTACCGAGGGTTCGAATCCCTCCCTCTCCGCCAGTAATCGCCGACCCCTAGCATCCACGCAGGATTCAACGCTGATGCAGGTCACAGCTTAGTTCCTGGTTCACATTGCTGTGTCACTTTGGCTTAAAGTGGCATATGAAAAGCGAAACGATGGCGAAGGATGTGGGATTGTATTTGCGCGGCGCGGTTTACTGGCTGCGCGTGTGCCGACCGATCTGCGGCAAGCCTATAAGACCAGCCAGCTAAAAGAATCTCTGCATACGCGCGACCGCGCAGAGGCAAAACGCCTAGCGACAGCGCGGCATTCAGCTCTGTTGACCGAGTTCGCAGAGAAGCGTAGCGCAGCAAAGCCGCGGTCGGTTGTGGCTATCACGCCCGCGCTTATCAAGGAAATCTCAGACAGAATCTACGCGGGAGCTTTGCAGCTTGACGATTCACTGCGAGCAAACACTTGCGGCGTTGTGGGCACTGGTGCGTGCCAGTCAAGACCGAAACGCGCGAGACCAAGGGCAGCCAATTGAAACTCCGCACGTGCCTGATAGTGCACCGTCCTCGGCCCGGCAAAAGCCGCCCTTGCGGCACAGTTTCTTTATCGGCATGCCCGCGTCGGCCTGCTTCAAGAACCCAATCACTTGCTGTTCGATAAATCTGCTCTTTCTCATGCCCGTCATTCTTCATGGTTTGACGGACCTCTCTACTGATCGACTGTATGGCCTGTAGGGAGCAGATCAGCAATGCCACCCATGTTTGCTAGCTGCATTGCATTAGCCGGGGATATTGGCCGCTAGCCAGATGGGCTTGCGTAGAAATCGCTTCGCTCAGATTCGATTGCAGCAGCGCTTGGTATTGTTGCTGCTCAGGGGTACTCAAGACTTCTCGATGAAAACTATACAAGCGTCGAAAAGACCTTTGAGTTGGGTGCATATCCACTATGGTTGCTTTGGTAAAGCGGATTGTCCGCGGGGCGGCTCTGGTGGCTCGCCTAACCAGCGCGTGAAATCTGCTGGCTTAAAGCCGGGGTTATAAACAATAGCAGGGATTTTGAAGTTTTTTGCAGAAGGTGCCAGAAACTTAAACGTCGGCTGCGCGGTGGTTCCGCGGATAGGCAATTCAACCTTTCCTG
>JBJOQV010000001.1:0-3078 GCA_046049785.1 Pseudomonadota bacterium | reverse complement strand
CTACTGGATCAACCGCCCGGTGCTGCCCAACAAGCAGCTCACGCAATACACGCTGGTGGATGGCGCCGAAGTCGGCGCGGAAAAAACGGTGCTGCGCGCCACCGCAGACAAAAGCGCATCGCTGCTGCTGAAAAAATTGCCAAAACCGATCGATGCGCAGCGCATGCGCTGGAGCTGGCGCGTCGATCAGCTCAACCTTGAGGCCAAAACGGCCGACCCAAAGCTGGAAGACAGCCCCGTGCGCATCGTGCTCGCCTTCGCGCCGCCCAATGCCAAGGCCCTCGCAAATCTGCCGTTCAAAGACCAGCTCTTCCTGCAGTCCGCCAAGCTGATGCACCGTGAAGATCCGCCATATGCCACGCTGATGTACGTATGGTCCAACGATTTGCCGGCCGATACCGTGCTGACTTCCTCGCACACCGGCCGCGTACGCATGGTGGTGGCTGAGTCGGGGCCGGCGCGGGCGGGCCAATGGCTCAAATACAGCCGCAACCTAGCTGCCGATTATCAGCGTGCTTTTGGCGCGGCGCCCGGCAAGCTGATTGGCGTTGCCATCTTGTCCGATACAGACAATACCCGCGCCAAAACAACTGCGTACTATTCAGACGTGGTGTTCTACAAAGCGGCTGCTGCCGAATAGGCGGCTTTTCTATCCCTGGAGGGTGAATCATGAAGCACAAATTTTTATCAGCGGCGCTCGCCGTACTGCTGGTGGCCGCCGTGCCGTTGGCCGCCCACGCCAAAACCCTACGCTGGTCAAGCCAAGGCGATATCCTCACAATGGACCCGCACTCGCAAAACGAAGGGCTGAACAACACCGCCACCAGCTATGTGTATGAGCCGCTGGTCACCTACAACGACAAGTTTCAGATCGAGCCGGCACTGGCCACGAGCTGGAGCAAAGAAGGCCCGCTGATCTGGAAGTTCAACTTGCGCCAAGGCGTCAAGTTCCATGACGGCACGCCGCTGACCGCTGACGATGTGGTGTTCACCATCAACCGCATCATGGAGCCCACCTCCAACTTCAAAATCTACGCCACCGGCATTCAGGGCGCCAAAGCGGTTGGCACGAATACGGTGCTGATCACCACCAGCAGCCCCACACCAGTGCTGATCCGGCAGCTCACTGAAGTGCGCATCATGAGCAAAGCCTGGGCTGAAAAGAACCGCGTCACCAAGCCGCAGGACTACATCAACAAAGAAGAAACCTTTGCTGTGCGCAACGCCAACGGCACCGGCCCCTACATGCTCAAGAGCCGCGAGATCGACGTGAAAACCGTGTTTGTCGAGAACCCCAACTGGTGGGGCAAAAGCACCAAGCGCGGCAACGTGACCGAGGTGGTGTACAGCCCCATCAAGCAAGCGGCTACGCGCACCGCTGCGCTGCTGTCTGGCGAGATTGATTTTGTGCTTGATCCGGCTCCGCAAGATATTGACCGCCTCTCCAAAGGCGCCAACACCAAGGTGATTGAGGGCGCGGAGAACCGCACGATTTTCTTAGGCCTTGACCAGCAGCGCGACGAGCTTTTATTTAGCAACGTCAAAGGCAAAAACCCGTTCAAAGATGTGCGTGTGCGCCAGGCGCTGTATCACGCGCTTGATATCGAAGCGATCAAGCGCGCGGTCATGCGCGGCTCGGCTGATGTGACAGGCACCATGATCTCGCCGCAAGTAAACGGCTGGAGCAAAGCGGTCGATGTGCGCTTGCCCTATGACGAAGCGCGCGCCAAGCAGCTCCTTGCAGAAGCCGGCTACCCGCAAGGCTTTGAGTTTGTGATCGATTGCCCCAACAACCGCTACATCAACGATGAAGCGATTTGCCAGGCGGTCGTGGGCATGTGGGCCAAGATCGGCTTGAAGGTGCGCCTAAATGCCATGCCGCGCGCCACGTACTTCCCCAAGATTCAAAAGTTTGACACCAGCGCTTACCTGCTCGGCTGGGGCGTGCCTACGTTTGATGCGCTGTACAGCATCCAGTCGCTGATCCGCAGCGTGGGCCAGGGCGGTGACGGCAACTTTAATCTGGGCCGCTATTCCAACAAACAGATCGACGAGCTGGTGGACAAAATCAAGGTCGAGATCGACGACACCAAGCGCAATGCCATGATCACCGAAGTGCTCAAGCTCCACGCAGCCGAGGTGGGCCATATTCCGCTGCACAACCAGGTAATTCCGTGGGCTATGCGCAAGAACATCAATGTGGTGCACCGCGCCGACAACCGGCTTGAAATGCGCTGGGTGCAGGTTCAATAGCGTGTAGTTGCTGCACAAGAAAAAGGCGCTGCGGCGCCTTTTTCTTTAGCTATGCGATGAGAAAACTGCGATCAAAATGGCTGTACGCAATATCCATGCGACTCTCCGGGCAAAAATGGCTCAAAACCCGCATGAATAGTGCGTGGTCTATATGAGCGATCGCTTGGTGTTGAGTGAGTGAACGCATACCCGGTCGCCAATTATTCACAGATGTTGCCGATCACTGAACATCTAAAAAGCAACACTTGTTGACAGTTAGATGGATTGCTTTATATCGAGCGGCGTACGATTTATCCGCAGTTTTTTAAATTTCCTAGGGGTAACAATGAAGAAAGTCGTATCGCTGATCGCCATCGCCTGCGCCGCCGCGTTTTCCGGCAACGCCATGGCGCAAGACAAAGCCACAGCCGTCAAACCGTTTCTAGGCTTTGGCCTGACCTTGGGTGGCGACAAGCTGGCTACCGCCGTGTATGACAACGGTACCGAAGCCGACATCCGTGCCGGCGCTCTGGTGCAACTGACCGCCGGCGTGGAAATTCCGCTGGGCACCTTGTTTTCCGCCAGCGCATCGGTGAGCTATCACGTGGACAACGCCAGCGCAGAAAACGGCTCGCTCAAGTTCGACCGCTTTCCGGTCGAAGTGCTGGCCCACTACAAATTGACAGACCAGTGGCGCATCGGCGCCGGCGCGCGCTTTGTGAGCGGCGCAACGCTGGGCGGCAGCGGCGTGGCCAGCATCCCCGACGTGGAGTTTGATTCCACCGCCGGCGCAGTGGTGCAAGCCGAGTACAAGTTCAACGCCAACACCAGCCTGATCGTGCGCGG